>CAUZRT010000076.1:0-11918 GCA_963582235.1 Lentisphaeria bacterium | reverse complement strand
TTAAAAATCTTTCTGCTATCAATCCGCGCCGTCCACCCCCCCGATTGCGGTCAACTGGGGAACACCGGCGGTAAACCGCGACCTGTACGGTATTGCAATTGACGCAGATTGCAAGCCAAAGTTCCATGGCAGCAGCGCAGCTCCCTGGAATGCGAAGGAATGGGGTGTTTGGGGGCAGGGAATGGGTTTTTAAAGCCCCCCCCCGTGGCGGGTAATCCGTCGGTCGTCCTACCGCAGGGCGCCGCGGCGGGTGCTCCTGTGAAACTTGGACTTGAGTTTTCGGTGTTTGCCCACGCGAGTCACGTTACCACGTGCCAACGAGGTCACCGGAAATCGAGGGACCGGTAGATTGCAGTCATCCCCCTGGAGAGCGATCCGGTCCTACCACATGGTAGGACTTCAATTCGTAATAATCCGTCAGCCGACGGATCGTAGCGTGATGGCGGCGGACGGCTCCAGTGCAACACCAGTGTTCAGTGCGCGGTTTCAATTTCGGCAAATGTGGGATCCTGCTGTACAGCAGGACGTGGGCGACACGATGCCAGAGGTTGAAGAGTCGCTCGGGGGACGCAAGCCCCCTGACATTAAACCGTGTCCGCCAAATGGCCATGTCCCCTATTTCTTGACCCGCGGGAACAACGACAGTCCCCTTATCATTTACCCGCAGCGGTCGCTTTGAGAGCAGCCATTCCCGGGCGACCGGTCAGGAATGCACCGCGTCCGGTCCGCAGGTTCTTTCTGCTGATGGCAAGAAACTCGAAAGGGGCGTCGGCATCTTTCATGCGGTGGATGATGTATTGAATAATATCGTCCGCCAACAACGTTGGCCGCCCATGCGTGTTACAGGATCGAAACGTATGTTGCCACGGCCATGGAAGCAGCGGTACACGAGCTCGGTACAAACCAGTCGATCGGAGCGGCTCAGATCAAACTCAAAATCTTAACCCTTACCGAAGTTACCAAAGGCAGCATCAATTGCGTCACAGCGCTGCGTGTCCGAAAGGCGCGGCCGCAAGGCGCCGGCATGATCGACGCGCAGCGTTCGCTCCATCGGATTGCAGACGATGCCGGCAGCCGGGGCTTCGATCACAGCAAATTCGCTGCCGATATGCCGACCCTTCCGCCTGTTCCCAGGCCCGGCTGACCCGCGGGCGGTCGGCAATGCCAAGATCTTCGAGGGCACGGCGGCTGCCAAAGTCGATGCCCGAATGCGTCCACCAATCCGGCAGAAATACGGTACTGTCTTTTTGTTCCGGACGCACGATGAACACATCTCCCGGCTCCATGACGTCACGGAATTTTTCGATGTGTTCTGCAGGTATGGCCGGCGGATCACCAAAGGTCAGCCAGGTGTTGCCAAAGGTTTCGATCACCCAGGATCGCAGGCGATAAAAGCCAACCTCGAACGGCTTTACCGCTTTCGACTGCAAGGCGCGAAACTCGCCCCGGACATGGCCGGCAAAGATTTTGACGTGCGACTGTCTGTACGCATTCAAACTGCTGCCGGACCGCCACAAAAGCCATGAGAGATCCCTATCATGCATCGTTGCTTCGAAGTGGGGATCCGCTGATGCCGCGGCAAAACAACCCGCGGCCTTCCGCAATTGCAAAAGATTGTCCACATTGCCAAGCGAACTGTAGATCTGTTCGAAGTCCCGGTAATTATTGATGGTATCGGAGAGGGCAATGCGATAGTTGCGATAGGCAAGAAAAATGCGCCGCACTTCGTCGTCTTCATCGGGTGTGAAGAAGCCGCGATGCCGCGCCGTCATGGCTGCCTGCGCGGCAATCGTACGGGCCTGCCTTTGCCCGACGCCGTCGATAATGGCCTTGAGCGCGGTACCGTCGCGCTGCAGATCGATGAGCCGGTCAGTAATTGTACCCTGCCGGATCGAAGTTAAGAGCCGGAGTTTTTGAATAGCTGCGACGGGATCTAATCTACGGAACCGCGACAGGGAATCACACTCAAAGGTTACTCGTAGGTTACATTATGAAAGCATGAGAAGAATTCCCAACATCGTCACCATTCTGCTGCTCTTTTCGATCAGCGTACGGACTGCCGCTGAATCGGCGGTGACCGCCGCCGGCGTCGAGCAGCATATCCGATTGCTGGTGAAGCGGATCAAGGAGAGCCAGGAGCGGGATGGTTCGTGGGCGTATCGCCGGCATGAAGCCGGTTTCACGGCGCTCAGCGTTCTGGCTCTCAGTACGGCAGGGGTGCCGGAAGGCGATCCGGCGATCCAACGCGGCATCCGTTACTTGCAGAGTAATTTTCCGGTCGGCAAGACCTATGCCGCAGGGCTTTACTCAAGCGCTTTCCAGGCCGTCAATGCCAAGCGTTACCGTGCCGAAATCAAGAAGGCGGCGGAGTGGCTTGCCGGGCATCAACGCACCGGCACATGGAACTATCGCGGGCGGGGGAGGGGAGACAATTCGGTCACACAGTTCGCCATGCTTGGTCTGAAGGCGGCATTGGACTCGGGTATTCCCGTTCCGCAGCGGGTATTGACGGCGACAGCGGAACACTTTCGCCGCTCCCAGAACGGCGACGGCGGCTGGGGCTATATCGCGCCTCGCCCGAGCACGCCGAGCATGACACCGGCGGGTCTCAGTAGCCTGGCGATCTGCGGTGTCGAAATCGAGAAATCCCTGGAGCTCGAGAAGGGGCCAGAGTTTATCGGGCAGTACAGGAAGGACCCGATTGTCACGCGCGGGATCGATTATCTCGTTCGCCACCTGGATTTCTCGAAACCCTACACGGCATACGGCATCGAGAGGGTGGGTATCTTCTACGATCGTCGATTGCTGGGCGAAGTTGACTGGTACCTGGAGGGGTGCCGGGAAATCCTCACGAACCGTTGGGCCGGCAGCGGGCGGCAGTGCCCGGATCAGTTCAATCTGCTGTTCCTGGCCAAAGGCAACCTGCCGCTCCTGATATCGAAGGTCCGCTGGGGCGCGCCCGAAGCGGACAATTGGAATCTGCGGCGTAATGACGCTCGGAATATGGTCCGCATGTTGCGTCGGAAATTTCAACAGATCCTGGACTGGCAGACCGTATCCCTAGCGACCGATGTGGCGGGCCTGGCGAAAACACCGTTGATGTACGTCAGCGGTTATCGCACCTGCGAGTTGAGCGACGCCGAGCGCGATACGATGTTTGCGTTCGTCGAGAATGGCGGTACGGTCATGATTTCGCCGAATCAGCAGGACCGGGAATTCATCCAAACCTTGGTACGCAGTTTCCGTCGTATTTATCCAGGGTGCCGCTTCGACAAACTGCCCGATTTCCATCCCCTGCGCGGGATGTACCACAACCTGTACAATCGTGATCTGCCGGTTCGCGTTCTGCGCAACGGATGTGTAAATAAACCGGTCTTTGTATTCGAGCGTGATTTCTCGCTGGCATTTGAAAATCCGGAGCCGGAAGAGTGGGCCCGGATGCTGATGGCCAACACGGCACGCTTCGCGATGGGCGAGCGTCCACTGGTGAACCGGCTGACGGTTGTCAAAGCGCCCGATGTCGAGGAGCTGAAGGCAGGCGTGAACGACTACACGGATGCGCCCGGGGAGTTGCAGGGCGCCCTGACCATCGCACAGATTCGGTATCCGGGCGAATTCAATCCCGACCGCAATGCCATGGATAACTTCCAGGGCTTCCTCCGCCAGTCTCTCAACATGCCGACGGCAAAGATCGCAAGAGTTCTGGATCTGACGGATCCGGAGCTGAAATTTTTCCCGGTCCTGACGATGACCGGTCACGACCAGATTCTGCTGTCAGGGCTCGCGAAGACGAACCTCAAAGCGTATTTGACAAAGGGCGGATTTCTGATCGTGGATGCATGCTGCACGCGGCCGGAATTCGACAACGCCTTCCGCTTCCTGATACGGGAACTGTTTCCCGGCAACGAACTCATGCGCATGCCTTCGGATTCCCCGGTCTACCATGAGCCGTTTGAACTGGCGCCGGAATTCAATCGCCCGCCGACCACGCAATTAAAGCCACGACCGGACTTTCTGTGGGGACTGCGGCTGAATCAGCGGTATGTGGTCGTCTACAGCCCATGGGACTTGGGCTGTTCAATGGACAACCATTTGGAGGAAAACATTGCTGGCATCAAGTCGCCGTCCTCGTACGAGACTATGACCAACATTCTGTCGTACGGTCTGAGTTACTGAAACGTGAGGCATAAAACATGAGGCAGTCGGCAATCGAAGGACACGCCTCACGCTTCACGTCTCACGGAATCATCGCCAGATCGAGTTCATCCGTCATTTGGATCGAGTCGACATGTGCCCATTGATAGTCGTCGCTGTCCTCGCCAAACTCCTGAATAACGCCATGCCAGCGCCTGCGGAATGTCATCGAGTTGCGGGCAATGGTACGTAGGTACGTCTCATCACCGAATGACGCGGTCGTCATGCTTTCGAAATGATAGATGTCGACCGCCGCGGTATAGGCACAGTGGTAGCCGGCTTCGTTCACACGCAGGCAATAATCCAGATCCTCATATTGAACCGGATGGAATGCAGGATCGAGACCGCTGATTTCATCGAACAACCCGCGACGCATGATCCAACAGGCGCTGATCAGCGCCGTGACCGTCTCCATCCCAGCAAATCGTCGATCGGCGCGAGCCGCGCCGCGGCCGCGAAAACGGATGCGTCCATGTCGATTGATGGAGACGCCGGCGCACTGAATCGGGTGCGGTTTGTACGGGTAGATGAGCCGCGCGCCGAGGATCCCGAGCTTTACATCATCGGCCATTGCCTGGCGGAAAACACTCAGCCAATTACGGGTGCAGACCGCCGTGTCGTTATCCATGAAGACGACATACTTGCCGGCGGCTTTGCTCCAGCCGTCGTTACGGGCGACGGAACATCCGACGTTTTCTTCATTGCGCCAGGTGACGAATTCAATACCGCGTTCACGGACGGCGGGTGCAACGGCTTGAATGAAAGCCGGGGTATCGTCGGTGGAACCGTTATCGATGAGGAAAAGCTGGCTGGGAAGAGAATCTGCCTTCAACAGGCTGTCGACGCAGATCCGGGTAAATTCCACGCCGTTATGGGCAAGGATGATAACGCTGCAATCTTCGGTCTTCGCCATGGCGGGGATTGGAACTTTTCGTCAGCTGGTTTCCCGCGTCCAGCCGTGCTCATCCGGGAGCTCGCCGACCTGGATACCGCGAACGTTATGGTACAGCCGCTCGCAGATCGGGCCGCAACCTTCGCGGGAACCGACGTCGATAATGCGGTCGCCGCGCACGATGCGATTGATCGGGGTAATGACCACCGCCGTGCCGCAGGCGGCAACTTCGGCGAACGTCTCGATTTCGTCGAACGGGATGCGTCGCCGTTCCACCGGAATCCCTGCGTCTTCGGCCAGGGCTATCAGCGTCTTGTTGGTGACACTCGGCAGGATCGAAGACGAATCCGGTGTGACGTAGACACCGTCTTGGGTGATGGCGATGAAGTTGGCCGTCCCGAATTCATCAACGTAGCGGTTTTCACGGGCGTCGAGGAACAGATTGATCGGGTATCCGTGCTGCTGGGCCACGTGCTTGGGCTCGAGGCTGGCCGCGTAGTTGCCGGCGACCTTGACGTGCCCCACCCCCTGGGGAGCTGAGCGGTCGTAGCCGTCGATGACGGTGGCACTCACCGGGGTCAAACCCCCTTTGTAATAATCGCCGACCGGGATAACGAGAACAAGAAACGTGTACTCGTCGGCCGGCTCGACACCGATGCGTGGGCCGGTACCGAAAAGGATCGGCCGAATATACAGCGAACCGCCGGCCCCGTACGGGGGCACGTAATCGACATTTTCCGAAACAACCCGGCTGATGGCGTCGATAAACATCGTCTCGGGAACAACCGGCATCATGAGCCGCTTTGCGGTGCTCGCCATGCGCGCCGCGTTTTCATCCGGCCGAAACAGACGAACCTTGCCGTCCTTGCAGCCAAATGCCTTCAGACCCTCGAACGCCGATTGGCCGTAATGCAGCGCGGTCGCCCCGATGTGCAGGTTCAAGACCGGCTCCGTGTACAGCGTGCCATCATTCCACCGGCCGTTTTGCCAATTGTATCTGATATGGGACTTGGTGTCTAAGTATTGAAAGTCAAGTGAATTCCAGTCAATGTTCATAAACACACTCTGTGAGTCGATCAGTACTTGTTCAGCGCCCGAGGATTAAGGAGTTTATTTTTCTGAGTCTAACTGGCAACGGAATGGATTCCGAACCCTCAACAAGTACGTCGGTAGGGGTGAAGAATGGTCTGAAAATCAATGTATTCAGAAAACCAAGAAAAAGCAATATCTGCCCGGGAGGAAATTCGCCGGTGATGCTCCGGCCGCTACAACTATTCGGGCACTCGAGCACGGGTTCAACGCCCCCTGCGACCTGAGTAGTTATCGTCTGCCATTGCATATCCAGTTATTATAGGTATTAGTAGCGGCTGCCAGAATCCGCCTCCGACCTAAGACACGCTGACACCACGACCCGGCATGACTTTCACAATTCCCGCATGTCTGTTTGGCCTCGTGCAGATCGGGATGGCGCTTGGCGTTTTGTGCATCCTGCCCCGACATCCGAATTTGTGGCGCCATATTCCGCGCGAGCAGTACATCGGCAGTATTCTCGGACTGATCTGTTTGATCTGGTCGGCGTACCACGGCAGTGCCATGCTGGAAGGCAACCTGGCACGGCTCCGGGTGTTTCTGCCGCTGGTCGTGGTGGTCGTCGTGGTGGTGTCGTTTTTTCTGCTGGATTATCTGTTTTCCCGGGCTTTGGGCGGCATGCTTCTCCTGGTCATGAATTTTCTTCTGCACGAAGCCTTTGTCCAACACGTGCCGTTGCGGCCGGTTTTTGCTGCGGTCTGCTACGTCTTCTGCATTGCCGGCATCTTGTTGATCGCCGTTCCATACCGATTTCGCGACTATTTGGAGAAAAGCACGAAATTTCCCAAATGGCGGATCGCCTCGTCATTGGCTTTTATGGTCGGCGGCTTGATCGCAGTCCTGATTTCGGTCGTTCATCATGCCGGATGAAAATCTCGCGGAGGAGTTGACCCGCTTCTTCCTCACCATTGGCCTGCCGGCCTTGCCCGATGATTGGGACGATCGCATCCGGCTCATCCATCAGCGTGTTGTCGATGTCAATCAACGTGTTAATCTGACTCGCATCACCGGCGCTGATGAGTTTCTGATCAAGCACATCGCCGACAGTCTCCTGCTTTTGGCCGTACGACCAGACCTCCCGGCAGCATCCCTGAAACTCATCGACGTCGGCTGCGGCGCCGGCTTTCCCGGACTCCCTCTGGCAATGATCTGCCGGCCGTCCCATTTCGTCGAGCTGGACTCGAACGCCAAGAAGGTGGCCTTTGTCGACGACTTGATTACGACCTTGAATTTGACAAACTGTCGCGCCGAACAGGGCCGCGCCCGCGAACTGGCTGGGATCTCCCACCATCGCGAGGCTTACGATCTTGTCCTGGCGCGGGCGGTCGGTAACACGCCGAAGCTCATTCGTGAATGCCGGCATCTGCTGGCGCCGCGCGGCGGCCGGTTCTACATATACAAAACGCCACGAAACATTGCGAGGGAAATGATGGAGACGCAGCGGGCCGCCGCCCGTGCGGGTCTGCAGGTCACCAGATCGCCGGTCTTCACATTGCCTGCGAATGCCGGGCAACGGCAGTTCTGGATACTCGAGCGGACGACCGACGGGTAAAATCTGGAACGCTCGATGAAACGACCTGACCTTTTCCGCGAGAACCGCGGAAAAGTGGCGCTTCGCGCCGTTGAACATTAGAAAGTGCCGCGTTACTGGTGTGATCGCAGTACGTTACACACTCTGACGAACTGGTCGGCATTAGTTGCGCACTAAGCGCCTAGTGTGGCGTCTCAGAAAGTCTGTAGTGATTTTCGGCAATAAAAAGTTTTCGTTATCCATCTCGTTTGAATCCATTTTGCATGGATCGATGTGCACCAAAGTAAAAACGGACGAAGTCAAAGTCGATTACCAAAGGATCGATTACCATATGGATCGAATACGAGAGGCAGATCCCCACTTTGCGACCCGATAACATTTCATCGCGTTGAATGACATCATTCTGTGCAATCGGTCTCTGCCTATCCGCGTCGCCGCATGTCACTCGAAATAGATCCATTCGTAATCGATCTGCATTCTGCCGAAGTTAGCCCCAAGTTGACAAATGCCAAAATCCCGAAAAAAAATCACGATACCGGGCATTAGTACAGATTCGCGGGTGTCTCCGTCAGCCCGTCGCAGCTCGCATGATTCCGAATGAAATAAGACCGCCGGAAGACGACGGCGAGAACGACACCGGCATGCCAGATTCCGAGGGTGCCTCGTGGCACGTACCGGCCTTCGGCGGCGCCATTGTTGGCATTGTAGCAGGGCTATTTGGTGTTGGCTGGGCCGCGGGAAAATGGCCGGCGGCAATGTCTGATTTTGTGCAGGTGCTGGTAAGTTTCATCGCCTTCCATGTAGCCGGTGCTGTGGCCATCATTATCGTTCTGTTCTGTCACGTGCCGCCCGGGCGGCGCCTGGCGGAACTCACCATGACCCGGTCGCATGGAACCATCGGTGTCGCCTTGCGATGGACGTTAGGCGTTTTGCCGTTGGTTATTGTCGCCAATGCCGTCGTCCACCTTCTCATGCGACTTCTGGACGTGCCGGCGACGTCCGATCCGGTGTTGGACACGCTGTTCCAGAGTCGGGTGCATGTGGTTGCGGCGGTCGCCGTTGGCGCGGTCATTATCGCACCGATCACCGAGGAACTGATCTTCCGCCTTGTGGTTCACCGATCGCTGGCCCAATACATGGGCAAATCGTCGGCGGCTTTGGCCACGTCACTGCTCTTCGCGATCAGCCACATGGTGCCCGAGAACGTTCTTGCACTCTTTGTCCTTGCCTTGGTACTGCAGTATCTCCAGGAAAAATATGCAAACCTTTGGTATCCCATCGCCGTGCACGCCATGTTCAACGGCGTCATGGTGGCCATCGTCATTGCACTGCGATTCTCCGGAATCGATCTCGAGTAGTTGCCGTCGCGGCGAGAATCGAGATATTGTCGGAAGTCGTGGATTGAAAAAGTATGAGCGTATCCTTATCGGTAGCTAAAACTGAGGGGAATCCCTCAACCGAAAGGAGGTACGATCATGATCGAAGGTAGAGTAATCCCGTTCGAAAATCGACGAGGAGTTGCGCGCTAATTCTTATGACGCAACAGGCAATTGGCACCAGGCCCAGCGAGACAGGCTAAAGGCGGACAACTCCAAAAATTTCATATTATGGCAAGCGGCAGAAAAAAATAATTTCTAAAAAAAAGAGGTGCCGTACGTTACAGCGGTCAGCTATAAAATACCGGAGTTTTGCGTTGGCTATCCTGGCAGTTACTTTTGTCGTTTTCCTACCTTCTTTAAACAATGACTTCGTCAATTGGGATGACCATCTTTACGTGGCTGAGAACAGCCAGATTTATGACTTATCTCCAGACGGAATTAAAACCATGCTTCGCGAGCCAGTCGCTGGCAACCACCATCCCGTAACCATTTTTTCCCTGGCGCTAAATCAGAATATCTCACAGCTGGATGCCGGCAGTTATCATTTGATGAACCTGCTTTTCCACCTGCTGAACACGTTTCTTGTTTTTGTTTTTGTGTATCGATTATTTAATAAAAACCTGGTTGTCGCTGCCGTGGCTTCATTTTTATTTGCGGTGCACCCAATGCATGTGGAATCGGTAGCCTGGATTTCCGCGCGGAAAGATGTGCTGTACTGCTGCTTTTACCTGTTTGCCATAATTCTTTACCTGGAGTACATAAAAAATGGCTTCTGCTTGCGAGAGTAACAGGACTTTTTATTTTATCTTGTCTTTCAAAACCATCAGCCGTGGTGTTCCCTTTAGCCCTGCTGTCAGTCGATTTTTTAAAATATAGAAAATTTACGATCCGTATTTTCCTGGAAAATCTGCCTTTATTAGCCATATCTTTAGCTATCGGGGTATGGACAATCAGCGCTCAAAAAGCAGGCGGCGCTGTCGACGATCCCAGTCGCTATTCTATCCTTGCCAAAGTACTTTTCGCTAATTATGGGCTTGCCGCATATATTTCAAAATTATTTGCACCCATTAACCTGTCGCATTGTTTCCATTCCCTTTACCGGAAGATAGCTTAGCACCCATATATTTTATCTCGACGGTAATCATATTAGCGCTTATCGGCATTGCTATCTTTTCCAAAAAATATACCCGGGTAATTATTGCCGGATTATTATTTTATGGTATCAATCTCTCGTTAGTGTTGCAAATTCAGCGGGTGGGTAACGCTATCCTTGCCGAGAGATACACTTATGTTTCCTACATTGGTCTGTTTATTATTATCGGGTGGGGCATTAGCCATTTGTGGAAAAGCCCGGCAGCGATGGCAACAAACCTGCGGATCCCGGTTGCTGTTTTAGCGGGGGCCTATTCCATTTGGATTTGTTTTCTTACCTTTGAGCGCAGTAAAGTATGGAAAGACGGAGAATCCCTCTGGACAAGCGCCATCGCAAGCCTTCCTGTTAAGAACAAGGCAAAAGCCTACGATAGCCGGGGAATATATTACCGAAAAAAGAAAACCAAGGAATATTATCTTAAGGCCGTAGAAGATTTCACAAACGGCATTGCGCTAAGTCCGGATATGTACAGCCTGTACAGCAATCGCGGGAGCACCTATTTCAACCTTGGAATGGACGCAGAGGCAGAAGTGGATTTCCTGGAAACCATCGAACTGAAACCCGAGTCACATGAAATTTTATGTAATCTGGGATCACTTTACGGCCGCCAGCTAAAAAATGATTTAGCGTTTGACTATTTCAATCAATCGCTGGAGCAAAAACCGAGTTATGCGGATGCATTTTTGCACCGGGGCACTCTACTTTCCATTACCGGGAAATATCAGGAATCAATAGATGACTACAATAAGTACATAGAACTGAATCCGGTGCCACCAATAGCAGGGGTTTATAATGGGATAGGCGTGAATTTTTTCAATATAGGCAATTCGCAGCTAGCGCTCGCTTACTTTAGGCAAGCCGTTAATCTGGCCCCGAACGATCATAAATTTAAGCGCAACCTGGATTTATGCACGCAAAAAAACAGCGGGAATTAGATTTTCAGACGGTCCTAATCCGTACAAACCGAAACCAAACGGGGCGCCCTGAAGTTTTACCACTTTTGTGCAAAGCTTCAGAACTTAGAGAATAAACGCATCCTTCAGGATCCCGAACCGATATCACTCTTGCCAAATATGACATGGCAAGGTTGTGGCGTTGCCAGTGTTGGCAGGGACAAACAATACTCGTAAGCGATCCAAGTAGACATCTCCTTACCTCAGGGACAGCCATATGGTGTGGTCGGAAAACGCTTTGCCAAACTCCAAAGCCTGCCCGCTACGCGGCCAGACCGATAAGGCACAATATGTAGCAACAACCTGAGTCAAGGACCTGATTGATCCATTTGTAGTCGCTGTTTAGCCGGACTTCGATTACGGATGGATCGATTACAAGTTGTTTCAGGAGAGGGCTCGGTGGGTGTGAGCGCGTCGACGCCGTCGAGGTAATGTGGTCGAACGGGACTCGGCAACGACTTGAAAATCCGGCGATGAATCAGTATCACGAAATACGCGGTCTGACCCGGTGAATGATTGAAACAAACCGGTGACCGCGGGGATTGAGCCAGATGGCGGCAAAGCGAAGCAGGATGGTAACCGGCATCGCTTGGTATCGGCGGGAGCAGTGGACGATACTGAAAAGCGTCTCGGTAGACAGCGATGAGCTGGAGCACAATTACGAAAACTGGCTGCGAACAGCTACGCGCAATTTCAAGAAGATGGAGGCATCCGGCTTGAACGTCGA
>CAUZRT010000075.1:0-11960 GCA_963582235.1 Lentisphaeria bacterium | reverse complement strand
ACAGAAAAAAATTGTGCCTCTTGTGTTTTTTATGGCTATCCCCTTTCTTTCCAACCCGTACCGATTCGCCGTAGGTCGCGAACGGGAATCTTCCGCACCGCCGTTAGTCTGACGAGTCGCGTACCCACCACAATTCAATCACGCGCAAACAAGCCGCCACACGGCTCACACGATTCATGTCGCCGCTTATTCAAGTGAAAGCCAAAAAGAGAACCGGAAGCCCCGAATAGCCGACAATTCTTTACCGCTGGCGACCCGCAGGTACGGTTGCCTGCCGCGGGAACGGTGCTACATTGCTACGAGAGCAAGCTTCACAACTCCAAAGCCCCCCCTATTTTTTTACAAGTGCCGCCATGAGAAGCTGCCGCCGATCCCCACGTCCGCGCACCCACACGGTGCTCGCGATCATGTTGCTGGCTGTCGCCACTTCTCTGGCCAATGTCACGTTTACCGATGTCACAAGTGTGTTCGAGCTCGGAGACACCGGCAAGCAGTCGGGCGCCTTTATTGACTACAACGACGACGGCTGGACCGATCTGCAGATGGACACTGGTCTCTACCGAAACGAGGGCGGCACGAAGTTCGTGAAGGCCGGTCCCGGCGGTCAGCAGATGGCCTGGGGCGATATCGACAACGACGGCTACCTGGATTTTTTCACAGCCACAAACGGCGACATTCACTACGGGTCGAAGGACGGCACCTTCTCCGACGACGTTCTGGAAGGGCGACCACACGGATGCAGTGACGCCTGCACGATGCTCGATGTGGATGGCGACGGGCTGCTGGACATCTACTGGAGCGGTTACGAAACGGGTATCGGGGCACCGCAACCGGACGCACTTTACAAGAATCTGGGCGACCGCACGTTTAAGCTCATCTGGACCCAGCAGAAACACTATCCGGCGCGCGGCAACATCGCCGCCGACTTCGACAACGACGGCGACACCGATTTGTACATTTCCAATTACCGGTTACGCGGCAACCTGCTATGGCGTAACACGGGCGACGGCACGTTGGTGTTTGCGTCCGCCTCCCACGGCGTGCTAGGGGGCCGCGGCCACAGCATCGGCTCGGCTTTTGGCGACATTGACAACGACGGCCTGATCGACATCTTCGCAGGGAACTTCGCCCACGGCGGCCAGCCGCAGTCGCGGTTTTTCCGCAACCGCGGGGCCGAGCACGACTACACGTTCGAGGACAAAGGCACCTGCGGCGTGTACTACCAGGAATCTTACGCATCACCGACGCTCGGCGACTACGACAACGACGGCGACCTCGACCTTTTCTTCACCACCGTGTACGGTCACAACCAGGCAGGGATGTTCAGTAATGCGGGTGATTGGAATTTCCGCAACGTTACCCGCGAGTCCGGGGTCAACGGTATCTCTTTCACCTACCAGGCGGCGTGGGGCGATTTCGACAACGACGGCGACCTCGACCTGGTCACCGGCGGCCACCTTTACCAGAACGATGGCAACCCGAACAATTGGCTGAAAGTCAAGCTGATCGGCATCGGCAACGTCAACCGCTCGGCGATCGGCGCGGTGGTGCGCGTGAAACTGGGCGATAAAACTCTCACGCGCCAGGTCGAAAGCTCCACCGGCCGCAGCAACGTGAACGACCTGACCCTGCACTTCGGCTTGGGCACGCACCAGGGCGACGTCAACCTGGAAATTGCCTGGCCCTACGCCGAGAGACAGGTGGTGACGACATCGGTCAACCGTACCGTGACCGTGAAGCGTGGTGAGGATGACTGACAGGGGAACCTGACCGATAGTTATTCACGCGGCACCCTCCCGCCCCCGTCGCAATGATCAACACAGAGGGCGCACTCCAGCGATTGCACCCGTGCTGCGACCACTACTCTGGCGCCACATGTCGGTGTAGACCTCAACACCGGCACGTATTTATGCAGAGACGGATTGCACCATGACGGCACCCGCGTCTGTAGCGTCACCGTCGACTTAAATTATTTAAGTTGGTGTTCTGGCATTTAAAATGCGCTGTTGAGGACTCTGTGATACGCCGTTAAAATCCTTCCGCTGATCCTAATTTCCAACACCGGCTCAACATCGAAGTGAAAACTGGTGTGTTCATCAGCCATCGCGTTCCGGCGCCCGGGGAGCCTCCGTTTTACAGCAAATCGGTCGCATAATAATTGTGCAAAGTTATTACCCGTTACTCGTTCTCAAATTTACGAAACAATGCTAAGTTCCGCGATTGTCGTCAAATTCCACAATCATTCAACTAAACCCGATCTCCCATCGCGCGACGAGACCCGCAACAACATAAGGAGTTGACCAATGAAGCAAGTCGTAATTGCACTGTCGGTTCTGAGCCTTCTATCAATCCCCGAGTTGGCCGCCCAGCAGGCTCGAGCACCGCAGCAGCAGCAACCAGCCACGACTGACTGGAAGCTCAGTTACGCTCTGGGTATGGATTCCGGTGCAAAATTGCTGACGCAACCGATAATCGACCCGAAGGTATTCTGTCGTGCCGTTCAGGATATTGTCACGGGCGAGCCTACGCTCCTCAAATCCGAAGAGGCAGCGGGGTTACAAAATGCGTATTACGCAAAACTCCGGAAAGCCCAAGAAGAGATTTGGAAAGAGGCTGCGGAACAGAACCTGACCGCCGGCCGCGAGTTCATGGCCAAGAACAAGCAGCGGCAGGAGGTCAGCATAACCCCCAGCGGGCTGCAGTATATTATATTGAGGGCCAGCGAGGGCAGGCGTCCGCTGGCGTCGGACTTGGCGACTGTCCATTACAAACTCTACCTCACTGACGGATCTGGGGTCGAAGAAACCTACACTCGTGGCAAACCCGTTACCTTTCCCGTAAACAGTGTGTTCCCCGGCTGGATCGAAGGCCTACAGATGATGAACACTGGCAGCATATACCGCTTCTTCATTCCATCGGACCTCGCCTACGGCAAAAAAGGCAGGCTGAGTATCGGCCCGAACCTCTCGCTCATTCTCGATATTGAACTTCTGGCAATCGCTGGGGAGCCCCAGTCGCTCATCCCGGAAGAACTGCGGGATCAGATCGAAGAAGGGCTGTAAGAGCAAGCACGGAGAGAGGGAGATTGGAATGATGACTCCTTCCGTCACCGCGGAAGGAGATCCCGCTTTTGTGGGAGAACGGTGGATTGCTGCGAGATCCGGCCGCATGCCTGCCATTCTTCCAGCATTCCATTCTTTCACCTCTGACTCGTTCCATGCCAAATATTACCGGTGGCCAGGCAGTGGTGCAGACGCTGCTGGCAAACAAAATAGATACCGTCTTCGGCATCCCGGGCGGACACAGCTTTCCCGTCTATGCTGCACTCGCCGAAACACCCGACATCCACCACATTTTGGGGCGTCATGAACAGGGACTCGGTTTCATGGCCGACGGCTTCTTCCGTGCATCCGGCCGCATCGCCGCTGTCTCCATCACTAGCGGCCCAGCAATCGCGAACATAACCAACGCGCTCGGCCAGGCAACGACGGATACGTCTGCCATTCTTGTTATTGCATCGGCCCCGCGCGCCGATCTGATCGGGCGCAATTGCGGCGGTCTCCACGATATCAACGATTCCCTCGATCTGGCCCGGCCCGTGTCTCGCTATGCCGAGCACTGCAGCACTGTCGAAGAAATATCGCCGAAACTATCAAATCTGATTCGACAACTGCGCGAGGAACGCCCCGGCGGCGCTTTTCTGCAAATCCCAACCGACGTCATGGCCGACCGTGCCGACATCGATGTTGCGGACTGTCCGCAACCATCGCGCCGCGCCGCGCCGGAGCAGGACATCGAGGCCGCGTGCCGCCTACTTGCGACTGCCGAACGCCCACTCATCATCGCCGGCACCGGCGCCGTGATCAGCGAGGCCGGAGGTATCATTCGAGTCCTGGCGGAACGAATTGGAGCAGTCGTCTCGACGACGGTGCTCGCACGGGGAATAATTCCGGGAGATCTGCCTTACGTCATCTTTCCCGACGGGGCGATACCGACCGAAATTGACGAGGCGTTCGAGGCGGCCGACGTGGTGCTCGCCGTCGGCACGAACTTCAAGCAGGAAGATACCGCCAACTGGTCAATTCGTCTGAACGGCAAACTCATTCATATCGATATTGATGCCGAAGAGTTCGGCCGCAATTACTCGCCGGACATTGCCATTCACGCCGATGCCGAAACTGCCTGCAATGCTATCGCCGATGTATTGGAACGCGAACACCCCGCAGATTCATCCTGGATCGAAACGACGCAGGTATTGCAGGCGGCACGAATGCAGCGGCGGCACGGTGATCAGACCCTTGACATGAAGTTCTCCGAGGCTTTTCGCAGAATACTACCGCGTGATGCCATGCTCTTTGCCGATCGCTGCAACATCGGTTACTGGGCGTACCGCTGCATGCCGTGTTATGAGCCCCGCACCTTTCATTATCCCATGGGTTACGGCAGTATTGGCGGCTCGCTGCCGCAGGCCATCGGCGCCAGGATGGCCTGTCCCGATCGCCGGGTCGTCTGCCTCATCGGTGATGGCGGCATTCAGTTGACACTTACCGAACTCGCCGTCGCCGTGCAGGAGGGGGTACGCATTCCGATCGTTGTCAGTAACAACCACTGCTATGGCGCAATCCGTGCGAACATGGCACGGAACCTGGACGGCCTGGACTTCGGTACCGAACTGAGCGGCCCTGACTATGAGGATATCGCCTCCGCCTACGGAATCCCGTTTCTGCGGACCGACGACCGCACCGAGTTTCTCGAGCTCTTCGCAACCGAACTGAAAAAGGATCGCTTGTGCCTTTTCGAGTTTGACAATGATATTGGCGATCCATAACCTGAATGGCGAATCGCACAACCATCCTATCTTCCCTCCTTCATCCGTGGGGTTACATCCGTGGGCAGTCTTTCCTCTTCCAATCCGCAGTCCCCTCCCTCATCCGCGGGGTCTGCAATCTTCATTCACCAGTCACGGCTCCAGGATACTCCGTGTAGGCACCGAACGGCTTGTCGGCATTAAGGTCCACATGCCGCGCTTGCTCCAAGGTCCTTTCTGCCGCCATGATCTCCGGCGCCGTCTCCCCCGCGGCCACCATGCGATCGACCAGTCGCTGCCGCATGCGCCCGCATAATTCGGCGTGCGCTTTCGAATTGATTAGGTTGCAGAGCTCATAGGGATCGCTCTGCAGGTCGTACAGGAATTCCTCCACATAACGATCCGAGCCGGGATCCTGCACCGGGTTTTTGTCCGGTGCCGCCACACTGTATTTCCACCGCTCGGTGCGGATGCACCGTCCCACCTGCGCCTCGCTGATCTGCACAAACACCTCTGCGGGCCAGCCCTCATTCTCCCCGCGTATCAGCGGCTCTATAGCGCGCCCTTGCATCTGCCCGGGAACATCGAGTCCCGCGGCAGCCAACAGGGTCGGCGGCAGGTCGATGAGGCTGACAAACTCTCGGATCTCACCGCCGCCGGTGAAACCCGGTCCGATCACGGCTGTCGGCACACGGATGCTGCTCTCGTGGCACGACCGCTTATACTCGTTGTTGCGGGTCTTGAAGTGACAGCCGTGATCGCTGGTAAAAAGAACGATCGTTTCGTCGTACAGATCCAGGCTTATCAGGCAATCCAGTAATCGGCCCAGGGCCTCGTCCAGGCGTTTGCACATCCCGTAGTAACCCGCGATATGCTGATGCGTACTGCCGCCGAGCGCCTGCAGGTCGGGCGGTATCCAGCCCGACGTGTAACGCTCCCGGTAGCCTGCCGGCGGCGGAAAATCGTCGTTATGATTCTGAAAATGCGGCTCGATGTACGAGATGAAAAGGAAAAACGGATTGTTGTCCCGGTGGTCGACATATCGTATCGCCGCGTCGGTCACAGCATCCACCCGGTAGCCCGGCAGTCGGACCGCTTGATTGGCGTTGTCGAAGAGCACGGTATAATAAGCGTTGGACGTGAACTCGAGGGTGTTCGACGCCAGCCAGTAATCATAACCGCACCGCTGTTCGACAGGGACAGGCCCCTGGCATTCCGTCGCCAGGTGCCATTTGCCGATGTATGCCGTGTCATAGCCACCCGCCCGAAAGCAGTGTGCGAGGGTCGTCAGCCCCGCCTTCATGGGCTTGCCGTTCATGAACACGCCGGTGTTGGTCGCGTACATACCGGTCTGCAGCGACGAGCGTGCCGGCGCGCAGACAGGCTGGCAGGTGAAAGCATTGTACGCGTGCGTGCCTTCTTTGGCCATGCGATCGAAGTTGGGCGTCAGCCCCATCGGGTTGCCATGAACACCGGTTGTATCCCAGCGTTGCTGATCCGTGAAGAAGACGATTACGTTGGGTTGATTGGGCATGATCGGTTCATCCTCACTCATCTCGCACATGCATCTTACGTTTGAGGTCGTTCAATTTTTCCGGCGGCAGCCCGAGCTCTTCCAAGGCGGCGCGCATACGGTCGGCGTTCTTGTCACGAGCGTAATAGCTGCAACGTTTGAGAAACTGTGGATCGGTGGAATAGATCAGATTGCGGGGATAGTCCCGGCACATTCCGGGCCGGCTGTGGTATGAATCGCAGAGCTTCGTCTCCGGATCATAATGGGTGCAGCGAAATATCAACGTGTTTGCGCGACGATCGTCCCCCACATGTTCAAAGCCGTTGACCAACCGATGCCATTTGAGAATCAGCCAGTGCGTCGTTTTGAAACGGAAGAAAACGGTATTGGTCTGGATCATCGGCGTCTCGCAGCAGGCGCCACAACCGTTACAGGAACCGCATAGCTCGAAGGATAGTTCGCCTCGCAGCCGCCGGATGGCGCGCGTACACTTGAGGTCGATCATATAACATACCAGCGCGACCCGTTTAATTGATCTGCGTATAATGCCGTCAGTCATAAGCGACTAAGTTTTTTTGCGGTTCCCACAAACAAAGTGGCGCGTTACTGCTGTGATTGCAAAGGGCTTCAGGTTTCTGATTTGTAGAACCACAGCACCAGCGGAAATTCAATGGAAGTCTTTAGCTGAGGGAAAAGTGGAGCCGGTCCTGTGCAAGAGCCGTTGGTGCCTTCTTAAACGCAAGGGAAACCTCACGACAAGCCCACAAACAAAGCTTTCCCAACTGGTCTCGATGAACCTTCGGACGGTCAGAGACTATTTGCTGAAGGCGAATTTTTAGCGGTTCTGGAACTACCCCTACCCGCCTTGGGCGGGAAAATACCTCGATCGATGGTGTACCCGAGCCATGAGGAGTCGAATCGAACCGATGGAAACCCTTGCCAAGATGCTGCGAGGTCACCGCGAGTTGATATTGAATTGGTTCAGACTACGAAAGAAGTTTAACAACGGCATCGTCGAGGGCTTGAACCTAAAATTGAATTTGACGGTGAAAAAATCCTACGGGTTCCGGCCCTTTGAAACGCTACAAATCGCCTCATTTCATCAACTCGGCGATTTACCGGAGCCGGCATTCACCCACGAATTCTACTGACGAGGCGGAAAAACTTAGGAAACAAATTCCTGGCCGATCGAGTTAACCGGCTTTGCCGAGGTTCTGATCCTACCTTTCGGTAGGATCAAAGTCATGTAATAGATCGCTATGGTCAAAAGAACGAAATGCTCAACACCAGAAGCGAGATTAATTAGTGATCGTGCGATGGGATGAGGATACCCACAGCCGGCTGGACTAAGACGATACCTCACTTCGGTGCGATGGCGGGCAATTGCCGTCCCCGGGATTTCTGCATCCACGCCGAGACGATTCGCCAGTCGGATGTGTCGCGAAAGACTTTCTTGAAGTAGCGATAGCCATCGCCGTACACCTTGTCCGGCGACCCTTCGATGGCCGCGCGCTCATCGGTATAGCCGTAGTGGCGACAGAAAATGGCGGCCGTATACTGACAAATGCCTTCCTGCACCCATAAGGGCAAGTCCGTAACGTGCGGAAAATTATCGGCGATTATGTCGTGTGTAAACTCATGGACGGCCGTTGCCATAAACGACTCCGGTCCTAAGCCGTAGGCTATGTAGATCTGCTTCGTCACATCCGTCTCGCTGTTTGTAATCTTCCCGAAAACGTTGCGGGTGCGTGTCGTACGTTCGTTCCTCTTGTAAAATCCATGAATATTCAGCCCTTGAATGTGCTTGCTGTCGCTGCCGAGTAGTCGTGTTAACGTGTCGACTCCCACTATTTGCAGGCCCGGGATATGCCGCACTTTCCAGCCTGTGATATTCTGGACCTCCCGCCGCGCCCGCCGATAGTACTGCATCGCCGGATCGATTTCATAAATCGCGGTCTTGTTGCAGGTCGTACAGATCTTCCGGCCATCCGGCAGGTCGAAGCCGGATGCAAACGGCAAACGGCAGTCGCTACATCGCGGCCCGCTCGCGTGGTGACTGCAGTAATTATGACCGTCGATGATCTTGATGGACATCAACCGCTTGTCGCAAATCTCACATGTCGGCAGGATCGTCTCATAACATTTCTGTGAGCAGAACTTGTGACCATCGTCGCTGACGAGGTACTTGCCCTTTAACCTCTTGCCGCACTCCGAACAATCCGGCAGCGTTTTGTGAAAACACCGCTGGCTGCAATACGCCCGACCGTTCGATGTCACATTTCGGCCGCGAACCAGTTTGTTGCATTGGGCGCATTTCGCCGCCAGGGCCTCTGACCAGCTGCCGCCGGTAAACAGAACTGCCAATACAGCAAGGAGCAGCAGCGGTGGCCGTGATCTGGATTGTCTGCCGCTTGTGTTTCGATTCATGTGTGGTTGCAGGCTCGTCGTTCAAGATAGCCGGTTTCGCCGGGACTTTTCATCCGTTGTTCGTAATCGACCCATTCGTAATCGCTCCTTTCACCGCGTGAGTCACGTTCCGTGGCCTCACGAGATAATCCGTCAGCTGACGGGTCACCGGATAATCGCTCTGTATTCGAACATCGATTACAAATTTATCAATTACGCGTAACGTGCTGGTGAGCGTCAAATAACAAATTCATAGACGATCACGTTAGCCGGTTTCTCCGGGACTCTGATCCTATCGTACGGTAGGATATAAGGAACGCAAAGAGACGAATTATTGACTGGCCCGGATCGCTTTCGACTGAGAATAAATGCTCCTGCTTGAGACCGAGACCCGGGTCAGTCAATAATTTTCCATTCCCTTCCTTTGCGTATTTTTGCGTCATTGCGAATTTACGTCAAAGTCATGCAATCCGTCGGCTGACGGATCACTATGGTCAACACATTTGGCCCTCGTAAAAACACCGCGTGAATAGAAATTCATATGAGATGTACTTTAGATAAGGCGCAGGTGAAAGGCGCTGCTGACTGGCGGCGATACTCTCACGTTTTAGACATCAATTCCCGTGCTTGTGTTTCATTTATTTGATTATACGAAAAAAAAGAGCAAATATCAACCGTTGAACCGCGCATCAGCCCCAAGTTTAAATTCGGCAGGCTATGGATAGATTATCAGGGCCAAACAGGATGGTCCTTGTTCGGGTCTGCGGTTCTAGTGTCTTGGCTCGTAATCAGTGACTGACCGAAAGCATATGTTCAGAGCCCAAAAGGACCTTATGCCGTTGGCATGCAACGTTTGCTTGGCTAACATCCAAGCCACATCCCCTCCCCGGCCCCGATGCCCAGATCAGCGAAAAAGAAACCCTCGCCGAGAAAAAAGGCAGATACGGCACCGGACCGAACCAGCGGCAAACGCCGTATTCGGCGTAAGATCGGGCCGGTTCGATTTCTGGGTTACTCCCTGCTGCCGGCACTGATCCTCGCCGTCGCTCTCGAATTCGGCATCCGCCTTCTCAACCTCGCCGCGCCGAGCATGCACAGCAATCCGCTTCCCGAGGAGAATTACGGCGCCATGCGTGACGACCCGGACCTGTTCTGGTCGCTGGTTCCCGGCTTCCGCGCCCGCGGCGATATTGCCGAACTCGACGAAGTAATGGAGATCAACATCAACGATCTCGGTCTCCGTTACGGGCAAGTCAGCCCGAAGCAAGCGGACGAGTTCCGGATACTTTCACTCGGCGAAAGCTCCACATTCGGCGCCTACATCAGCAATCACCGCACCTACTCCGCTCGTCTCGAGGCCGGTCTCAACAAGAACGCCGCCGCGGGCCGACGCTATACCGTGATCAATGCCGGCGTCTCAGCCTACTCATCGTTTCAGAGCCTCATGTACCTCAAGCTGCGCGGCCTGAAATTGCGGCCGGACATGGTCCTCTTTTATCATGAATACAATGACTACCTGCCGTCCTCCCTGCGGTCGTCATCCAACACGGAGATCGGACTCGCCCGCACCGACAGGCAGCTGTACCAATCGAGTCGCGGATTTGCCAGCCGCCAGTTGATCACCCGTTCGGCACTCATTCGCTTTCTCAGCTACCGGCTTGCCAAGTACCGAGTTGAGAAGTACCGCAAGACGCGAAAGGCCGAGGCGCCGAGCAACATCGGCCTGGCCACGCTCGGCGCTAATCCGCAGATCGCCGCCTTCGCCGAGGGATGGGACAATGATTTCGACATCAAACACGACGCCTTGCCGCGCCGCGTGTCACCCGCAGAACGCCGGCAGAATCTCGAGAAACTCGATGCACTTTGTCGCGCCAACGGCGTACGGCTTGTCGTCATTCATCCGTCCTATCGCCGTACCGTCCGGCACGAATGCATCCTCACCAGGTTCTGTAAAGACAACGGCGTTATCATGTACGAAGCCCACGACGTCCTGCACCCAGACGGGGTTTCGCCGGAAGAGGTCTACATCGATTCCGCACATCCGACGCCGTACGGCCACCAACTCCTCGCCGACGGTCTCCTGCCCCTGGTCAAGCGCCTCAGCGACGAAGCGCCGTGACCGACCGATGCACGAAATTGGCGAACATCTGATTCTTGAAAATGAGGCGGGGCCGAGATTAATTTCACACGACTCATAACCCTTGGCACCTCTTGGAAACTTGAAATTACTCGGACACGGTTATGGGCCTCCCACTTTACGGCTGTCCGGTTGTCACCGTTTCTGTCACTCATAAGTCGCACGCGTTTCAGTTGCTCCCGAGGAACTTGGTGTTCGGTCACGTGAGTCACCTTCCACGTGCAACGTGGTATCACATGATGTTGGGTTATCGGTGTTCTATGAACGGTAGATTGCAGTCATTCCCCTGGAGGGCGAGCGTACCCGCGAGCCGCTGCAACGTCACAGCAACTCGCGGGTACGCTCGCCCTCCAGAGGTGGATCCGGCTGCCAAGGTTTCCGCCTCGGCGGATCAGCCCCGCCACTGCGGGCCTGACACATCGTGATAATCCGTCAGCCGACGGATCGCACAGCGACGCGGCGGACGCCTCATAAACTCATCCGTTTTCGGACAATGGTTGGGCTGCGCTGACTAGTGGGAACACGGTCCCGCTTGCCCGGCGCTTCGGTAAGATGAACAGTTGGTTGGCAGGCAATTCTCGCTTTCCCGGCCCTAGTTTTTTACAGTTTTTTTGATTAGCCCCTTGATATTTCACTTGTAGTTTCGTACAACTATGAATGACTGGTCGTCAGCGAGTAGGACTTCAGGATTCTTCAAACGGGGCTGAAAGCTTTGCCAAGAACTTACCACATACTGGGTCTCGTGATTGGTTTGAGCATCCTCGCGGTCTGGCCCCTGGCCATGCGGGCCCAATGCCCGGGCGGCCTCGGCAATGCGATGGCGTCGTTCCAGTGGGGTCAAGGCCCACACACTTCGCTGACCTGGAGTTTCGTCAGCAGCGACTTTGTCGAGATCGGCGAGAGTGGCACCCCGACCATCAATCCGCTTGCCACTGGGCTTCAGGGTATTACGATTGCCCAGGCTCAGTCGTTGACGCGCCAAGCGTTGAATGCCTGGTCCCAGATTGCCGACATCCGCTTTGTCGAGGTCGTCGAGCCGGCTGAAGTCGGTGTTATTCGTATCGGCGCCCATGATCTGGCGAACGCCAGTCTCGCCC
>CAUZRT010000074.1:0-12088 GCA_963582235.1 Lentisphaeria bacterium | reverse complement strand
GGACGTGCCGATCGAGGTGGAACGCGACGTCATCGACACCGCGGTGATCGAATCCGAGGTGGCCGACGTCGAACGGAAGTGGGAAGAGATCAAGGACGTCGAACAGCAGCGGCTTGACATGGCCGAACCGGAAAAGGTCGAGGCCGTCGTCCATGTCCCCGAGTCCGTTGAGGATCGCGAGATGACCGTCGCCGCAGTACGCGAAGTGGAATCGGACACCGGCGAAAGCCGGACGGTCACGCTCGAGGTCGAACGGACATCCTTTGACGCCGAATCGATCGAAACCAGCCCCGACGCGGTGGAACGGAAGCGGGCCGAAAGCGCTGAAATGCAGAGTCAGCGGCGGGCCATGACGGACGACAGTAAAGTGGACGCGGTCATCACTCTACCGGATGCCGTCGATGACCGGGAAATGAGCGTGACGCAAGTCCGGGAAGTCAATGACAGCGGTGAAGCCCGGCAAGTGACGACCGATGTCCAGCACCAGGAGGTTACGACCGTTATGATCGAAACGGAGACGTCCGAGTTTGAACGGCACCGGACCGTTGATATTCCCGAGACCGGCGATGCGCAGCGACCGGCAGTATCGAAACCACGAGAATTACACGAGGACGCCGATGCCGAGATCACCATCACGGCCCTCGTCGAGCCGTCCCAGATCGTGCGGCAGGTCGGCGATATCCAGACCCGGGTGCAGGACACCCGCAAGCACATCACCAAAGAGATCGAGATTACCCCGGTGGATATCCCGGACGCCGTGAGACCGCGGGAGATCAAACGCAAACGGCAGGCTGCGGAGTCCGCAGCACCGTCGCGGCCGGTGCCGGCGGATCAACAGACGCCCACGCATCTGCCGGCGTCGGCGGCCACGCCGGCAACGCGTCAGCTGTCCATCGAGGCCGTCGAGATAGCGCAGGCGGTACCCCTTACGCCTGACGCCATGCAGCCACAGTCCGCCAATTCGATCGATCCCGCTCCGTTCACGCCGACACCGGTGGCATCCATTGAATTACCGGCACAGACCGAACAGGTCAAACGGAAGAGCAAGCCGTCAAAGCCGGCGGTGACGGCGACTGCGGCCCGGCCGATCGCCCCTCCCGCCGGGTCGCCGAGCCCGCAGACCTGGAATGCTGACTCCGCAATATCAACCGATGTGGCCAAACCGCTCGAGCCCGGGGAGATCGGGGCCCGCGTCGTTGCCGTCACGGCAATGAATTCACGGCACATGCCGAGGACCGGTCTGGGGCCCGTTGCGCGGCGTCAATCGGCGCCCCTCATTCCGTTGTCGCCGCAACTCGAGCGGATCGACCGGAAAAGTACAACGCCGGACCCCGTGCAGCGTGCCGGCGCCCCGATTCGTCAGACCACCGCGCCGACTCGGATCGTCAGCAAGGCCCCGAGCTCGGCACCGGCAAAGCTGGGCAGAAAGTTTCAAGTCCCTGACGTCGCTCCGAAAATCCACGCCAGGCCCGCACGCACCAAACAGGCGCCCTTGAAAATCTCGGCCGGCGACTTTCGCACGAAGCGGAGCAAATGGGACACTACGCTGCCGCTGCTCAAATACTCCGGCGACTGGGACTGTGACCCCACTGCCATGGGCAACCTAGCCCACCAGATGGAGCGGCGGACGGGCAGCCTCATTCCGTTCAAGAGCTTTACCATCGACATGACCAATCCCGAACTGCAGGACGTGCCGTTCATATTCATGACAGGGCACAAGGACTTCAAGTTCACCCATGACGAAATCATCAGCTTACGCAAGTTCACCGGGAACGGCGGCCTCATATGGATCAACGATTCCACGGACATCGGCGACTCGGTCTATGACAAGGCTGTACGCCGTGAGATCGGCCGGGTGTTTCCACGGTTGGATTGGGAGAAGATCCCGATGGATCATACGATCTTCAAAGGCCCCTACGATCTGACCAACGGTTACAAGGGATATGTCATTCCACCCGGCGACAAATATCGCCAGGATTACATCGAGGGCTTGTGGGTCGACAAACGTCTGACCATCGTCTACACGCGCAACGACTACGGCGACGGCCTCGAGATCGACCCGCTGACCCATCCGTTAATGACCTCGCTCAGCGACCTTTCCCCGAAGGAAATGCAGGAAGGCTCGATCCGCATGGGCATCAATATCGCCACCTATCTCATAAACGGGGGAAGGCCGTCCGACACAACCATTGACAAAATGTATCAGAGCGCCGCCGATAAGGCGAAGTCGGCGGACGACTGGGGCGGCAAGCCGCAGACACCGTTTCCGATTCTGGATGACAATAAGCTGTGGTATCTCCCGATGCAGTGGGAAAATCTGCTGGCCACGGGCGCCCATTATAACGAATCCGGGGCTCTCGTGATGTTCTTCGGCAAGCGGGGGCGTCAGCCGGTGACGCGGCAGGACAAGGCATTGGTCAGCGGCAAGGTAGAGATCGCGATCGAGCCGAACAGCGTTCTTTTGATGGATGTCCGCAGCCACCTCAAAGGCGGCGCCCGCCTGGCGCTGGCCTTTTCGGGAAGCACTACCGGTTCGCAGGAGGACAACCATTACGTGGAAAGCTCCCCCGCTTACATCAAGCCCGGCGCCAATACGGGCGTCAGCTTTGATTTCCGGGCAAAGGCCTTCAAGACAGAAGCCAGCGACTGGAAGTACACGGCGGGGATTGACGGCATGCTGACGGTCACCGACTGGTACTTTGTCCTTTATCCCCAAGTCGGTAACGGCAAGATTGAGATCAGCAATTTACGGATTGTAAAGCCGTAATCGAAAATTCCGCTCACCCGATATCCGCTAATTCGGCCTTTGACGAGACGACAACGGCATCGGCGCCGGGACGCCCTTCTTGCCATTCGTGGAAGAGTATCATCACCGGGGTGGCGACAAATATGGAAGAGTAGGTACCAACGAAGACGCCAATAATCATCACCAGCGCGAAATCATTGATGGCGCCGCCGCCGAAGATGTAAAGGATGACGACAACCACCAATGTCGTGACCGATGTGAGAATCGTTCGGCTCAGCGTCTGATTCAGGCTGATATTGACGATGTCAAGGAATTTCTTGTTTTTGATCAATCCGATATTCTCGCGGATGCGGTCAAAGACAACGATGGTGTCGTTAAGTGAGTAACCAAGAATAGTTAAAAGCGCCGCGATCACCGGCAGCGACAACTGACGTTGAAAGAAATTCGCAACCAGGAAAACGCCGGCACAGATGACGACGTCATGAGTCAGGGCGGCAACGGCGCCCAGCGCATAACCGAATTCGAAGCGGAGTGTGATGTAAACGACAATGCCGATGATGGCCCAAATCATGGCCATCATGGCCTGCCACTTGAATTTCTCACCGACCAGACCGCCGATCTCTTTCTTGGCTTTCTTCAGGTGTCTGGCCTCCGGGAACGCTGTATTCAGTTGCGCCTCGACCGCCGCCAGCAACTCGATATCCTTTACCGGTTCGCCGCTGATTACGACCTCGAGCAGCCGCGTGCCCTCCTGCGCCGAAAACTTGTACGATGCTCGAACGTCGGCATAATGCTCGGCGAGCACGTTTTGTATGTCGCCGGTGCTCACTTCCTGCTTGTAGGTGTACGTCAATTCCGTACCGCCCCGGAAATCAACACTGTAGCGCGAGTCACCGCGGGCCGCGAAAACGACGATCGACACCAGCAGGATGATTGCCGAGGCGACCGCCGCCATCTTGCGCCAATTGAGAAACTCAAAGGACGTCTTGCTCAGGATCCGCAGCATCTTCACATCCTTGATCCAGTTTGCCCTCAGCAGCAGATCGAACACGGCACGCGTAACAAACAGGGAGGTGAACAGGCTGGCCATGATCCCGATACTGAGTGTGACGGCAAACCCGCGAATCGGGCCGGTGCCGAACTTATACAGAATCAGCGCCGTCAGCAGCGTCGTTAGATTGGCATCGAGAATGGTCACAAAGGCGCGCTCATAACCGGTTCGGATGGCATTGCCGACCGACTTTTTATTCGCCAGTTCCTCGCGGATGCGCTCAAAAATCAGGACGTTGGCATCGACGGCCATACCGATGGTCAGGACGATTCCGGCAATGCCCGGCAAGGTGATCGTGGCGCCGGCGATGGTCAGCGTCCCGAGTACCAGCAGAATGTTTGCTGCCAGGGCCAGACAGGCAATGATCCCGGCCGTCATGTAGTAGACGACCATGAAGATAATGACCAGTGACAGCCCGCCAAGGGCCGCGATGGTGCCGCTCCGGACCGACTCCCGGCCGAGCGTTGGATCGGTAAAGAACTGACCTTCGATAGTGATCCCGACCGGCAGATTACCGCATTGCAGGACGGTGGCCAGCCGCGACGCTTCGTCAACGGTAAAGCTGCCGGTAATGACGGCATTGCCACCGCCGATGGCATCACGTATCACCGGCGCGCTGTAGACCGTGCCGTCGAGGACGATGGCCATCCGCTTGCCGACATTGTCCGCCGTCGTTTTGAAGAACAGATTGGCCCCCTCCAGGTTGAACTGGAGATTTACGGAGTACGTACCGAACTCGTCGATACTGGCAAAGGCGCTCTTCAGATGCGTACCGTTGACCGCCTCCGGGAGCCGCCGGATCAGCAGATACTCAGAGGTGAACTGGCCGCGGCTCTCCGATTCCATAAGGACCCACTTGTAATCCGGTTCCGGCGATCGCAAGGCCGGGTCGTTCTGCTTCTCTAAACTGAGGTTGTCATTGTCATCGTGGACGATATGAAAATGCAGATTCGCGGTCGCCTCGATCAGTTCCTGATATTCCTTGATTTCATCGGCCCGCACGCTGGGAATCTTCAAGGAAATGGCATTGGGCCCGATCGGCTTGATCTCGGGTTCGACGACGCCCTGGCTGTCTACACGATTGCGCAAAATCTCAATAATCTCGTCACGCACCTCTTTCGCGGAACGATCCTCAGGTACCTTGTCGGGATCGAAACCGATGATGAATTCGGTACCGCCCTGTAGATCAATGCCCAGACGCAACTTGGCGGCGGACTTACGGTTGATGAAACTTAGGACGGTCTTGTTGGAGGCCGTGGGCTGGTTGTAAACCGGGATATTGTCGCGCAGCAGGATATTTCGTTTCTTGGCCAGGTCCATGACAACCTTGGAGGGGCTGACGACGCCGCGGGCTTCAGCTTTATCGATAATCTGCCGCGCATCATCCAAGAGTTTATCGAATTCCACATCCGTCTGCTCCGCCTCCTGCCGCATCACCTCGATAAACGGCTTGTCCTGCAACGGGAACATGGAAATGCCCCAGCCACCGAGAATGAGAAGAATAATAATAAATCGCCAGATCAGTGATTTTTTCATTGTTGGGTCTGATATGCGTTGTTGTTTTTCCCGATCTACGGCTGGGAAAAAATCAGCTCTTCTTGGTAGTCTCTGCCGCCGCCGGTTCGTCGGCCGAGGCCTCGTTGATTATGCTGCCGCGACTGACCTCGACGTTCGTTTTCTCGGCAATCTTCAGCATAATCGTGCTGTCCTTGACCGCAGCAATCGTGCCGTGAATGCCGCCGCTGGTCACAACCCGGTCGCCGGCTTTCAGGCGTTTCAACATCGCCTCGTGCTTCTTTTGTTTGCGTCGTTGCGGCAGAAACATGATCACGTACATAACAACAATCATCAGGATCATCGGGACCAGGAAACTGCCTAAGGGGCCCCCGGGCGTTGGTCCCTCGGAATCACCGTTCGTTGCCAGCATAATGACTGTCTGCATACTGTTCATGGGTAATCCTTAGTCGGTCTCAACCTCAAACCGCCGGTTGCGAATCAATGGAACGTGAAACTTCAACTATCCCGACCGATCCCGCCGCCGCCGAGAGGTTCCGGGTCATGCTGAAGCAATTTGTTCGAATCTGCGCCGTAATTCGGGCGCTGTGCATCCTTTAATCTTTCCACCCTAACCTTTCGCCCTAATCTCGATGCCGCTAAATCGACCCTCACCCGCGCCTGTGCAAAGCGCGGCGATCTGCGGGCCCGAGTCAATGGGATATCCATGGCGTAAGATTACGGTACAAGATTAAGGTTTGCCAGTTTTCGATCTTATTGGCTCCACGTGTCACTCCGAACAATGGGATACAGGAACGGTGGAATAACAGGATGCGAGAAGGTCATCCGCCAGAGTAAGGTCCAGCGGGCGGCACCTCCGGCGCGCCGGCGACGTCCACAACACATCCAATTAACCTATATCACTTGGCAGCGGCGGCAAGCCGTGTGCCGCCGCGTTTACGGATTTTGGAGATGACAGAGCGGGTAAATTTGTCCTGTTGGCTCGGTCGCGAGTAAATGTTTTTCTTGAGGGCATAGTCAAAGCAGGCCGCCAGCAGATAATTGCGCTCTTCCGGCACCAGTGCATCATGCAGATCGGCACCGGCAACGGCGACCGTACGCACAAAATGCCGGGTCGCATTCAACCGGTTGCCGGCCAGGTGATGCAGGCCCGTAATCCAATACTTTCGGGTGCCCGCGTCTTCACGCGCGAGTATTTTTGCAGCCTCTAATTCATGGGAATGGAAGCCCTTCGCATGGAATCCCGTGAGCAGATCGGCCAACTCCGCGACGAACGCCCGGCGGACAATCCCGGTGGTCTTCTCCAGATACCGGTCGAGCGGCACGGCATCGATGCAACATTCGGCGACCAACACCTGGCAGCGCGGGTCATCGTCGGTGAAGGCAACGGCAAAAATCGGCTGCGGCGCTGGCAGTTCGGCTTTCAAAAGACGCGACGCGGTACGGAACCCGCGGAGACACTTCGGCTCGCCAACCGAATCACGGATGCGCGAATACCAGGCAGGTCGCCGGAATTCCTTGACGAAATAGGGCTCACCGTCGACGGCGGACTGAAAACTCAGTGTCTCACCGGAATCGCGGATTGTCTGCCGATCCCGAAAGAATGGCTCGAGCCGTTGGTCCAGCAGCTCACGCATCTGGATCTCGGAGAATCGGTTCGTATTGTAGACACAGGCGAACGCCGGATCGTCAAGCCGTTGTATGGGCACACGTGCCATAAATAAAATGGGATCGATGCGGATCGAAGTGGTTCATTAGCAGTCAGTGTCAATGCCTGAATAAGAAATGGCAAAACCACTAAGTTACTCTGTCTATCGACTCGGTCAACCCGTTTCGGTTCCTGGTTGTCGATTTTGGTTCTTGGTTTTCGAGCTCTAGACAGTCCAAAGTAGTACAGACTCCCAGCCTGTGCTACAATCGACCGATCCGTGCAACCCATTCCTGGACGGACAATCCAGGTTTCTTGGGAGCGTCCGCTGCCCGAGGCGAGTGCTCGTGTGTAATTGCAAGGTGCGCGATTCAACAGTCTCCAATTACTAACAACCGACCATGCCCAATACAATCCAAACGATTCCCCTCATCAATCTAGCGCTTGCGTTCATTCCTGTCCTGGCCACAATCGCAATTCTCTTTCGCTGGTCGTTGAACAGTGGAACGGCCCTCTACGCCGTCGCTCGAATGCTTGTGCAACTCCTGCTCATCGGTTACGTGCTGACGTATATCTTCGAGTCCGACAGCGCATGGGTAGTCATAGCCGTGCTCAGCGTGATGCTGTTTGTCGCCAGTTGGATTGCTCTGCGGCCGATTCACGAGAATCGGCAACAGTTGTACGCGAAGGCGTTGCTGGCCATTGCAGCCGGAGGCGTCAGCACCTTGATCATTATGGTTGTCAGCGTCCTGGACTTGCCGATATGGTACGAGCCGCGCTTCGTGATCCCGCTGGCCGGGATGATATTCTCGAATTCCATGAATACCGTCAGCCTGGCCGGCGAACGATTTCAAGCGGAGTTCGCCCGCGGCGCCGGCTACAACGAGGCGCGCCGGGCCGCCCTCAATGCCGCCCTGATCCCGATGATCAACTCGTTGTTCGCGGTCGGCCTGGTATCTTTGCCGGGAATGATGACGGGGCAGATTCTGTCCGGTATCGAACCGTTGGTGGCCGTACGCTATCAAATCATGGTCATGTGCATGGTCTTCGGCTCCGGCGGCATTGCGGCGGCATGTTTTCTTGTGCAACTGCGGCCGAAATAATTAGGAAAGAAAAATAAATTGTGGCCTTGATAGCTATCGAAAATACAATAGAGTAACGACGAAAAAAAAATTTTTACCACTAAACTTAGATTATTCGGCTTATCGAAGAGTTGGGCCATGATTACTGACGTTGTTCAAGACTACCTCAAAACGATTTACAAGACTCAGGTGGAAAACCATCAGGTCACTACCTCTTCGATTGCTAAATACCTGGAGGTGTCCGCCGGGACGGCGACGACCATGATCAAGAAATTGGCTGACATGAAGCTGGTCGTCCATGAACCCTATCGGGGCGTCCGGCTGACTGAGGCCGGGCAGAAAACAGCGCTGGAAATCATTCGCCATCATCGCCTGGTCGAAACCTGTCTGGCGCAGGTATTGGGGTTGGCCTGGGATGAAGTTCATGATGAAGCGGAAAAGTGGGAACATGCTCTCTCGGAACATCTCGAGGACCACATCGATGAATATCTCGGCCATCCCGACCACGATCCGCACGGTGCGCCGATTCCAAGCGCCGGCGGCGAGCTCCCGGCGCTGCCGCGGAAGTCACTCCTCAACCTTGCTCCAGGTGCAGCTACCGAGGTTGTTGAAGTCAGTGATCATGACTCGGAATTATTACGCTATTACTCGAGCCTTGGCATCAAGTTGAAAGCCCGTGTACTACTCCTGAAAATTGAACCGTTTGACGGTCCTTTGACTATACAAATCGACAATGATGCGGAAAAGGTCATAAGCCGCACGGCAGCCGAGCATGTTTTCGTTCGGTAAGCCAACTCAATGATCGGAAGCCCCGGTTATTGTCTGCATCGAGCCCGACGTGGGCCGCGAATCGACCCAACACATTTATAGTCTCGGAATTACATGATTGACCTTTAGGTGAACGAATGATGAGCAACAAAATCTCATGCTCGCGACGATTGCACCTGTGTGCAGCCTGCCTTGTTACGTGCATTGTGGTGACCGTGTCGGTTCAGGCGCACATCATCCCGCCGGAGAATTTCCATCCCGCTGTGGAAAGTTACCGGCGGATGAACTTTCTTCTCAACCTGAACCCCATTCCCTGGCATGATGTGTTGAAGGACACGGCCGTGATCACAAAACATGCGGCCACCATTGTACCTGCTGCCGCCAAGGAATTCCACGATCAGGTATCGCGGCTGATTGAGCCGTTCACCAAGGCCGCTGACGGCAATCGAGAAATGCCGGATACTGCTGCCCGCCGGCAGACGGCGCGGGCAGTTTTCGAGCGCTCGACGCGGATCATGGCGCGGCTTTTAAAGTCCCGTCTCGAGGCAGCCGCAGCGGCGATCCGCGAAGGTGGATACGGCGCCGAATGCCTCAAAACAGCGCGCAAGTTGTGGGCGGCTTTTGAATACGAAATCCAACACAGCGACAGTGCGGCACATACCCGCTTAGGGATTGCCTGGCTCGAGTTGTCAACCGCCAGAGGAAGCCGCGGCATCATGAAGGCCGGGGAGATCCCCGCCAGGGTCGATCTATTCACGGCCTTTACCGGCGAGATTATCGGCTACGTGGATGCCAACTTCGGTGACCATTACCAGACGCCCGGCAACCGCAGACTGGCACCGCTACCGACAAAAAGTCCAACGTTCGATGCCGCCGCTAATGTCTTCGTAAAACTCCCGCCCGGACATAACATCAACAAGCAGGTGCCGCGCCCCCGCCAAATCCTAAACATGGCGGCGCGCGGAGTGGACGAGGGGGAGACGGCGCTCATCGCCGTTGGCGATATGGCGTTCGACAGCGCCTACATTTTCGGTGAGCCCATGCGCTCTTTCCAGATGAGTTGCAACACCTGTCATAACAAGTCCATTACCAATCCCCAATTTTTTATCCCCGGGTTGTCCCATCAAAAAGGCGCGGTGGATATTTCCAACAACTTTTTCGCTCCCCATGCCAACAACGGGCTATTCGATTCTTTGGACATCCCCGACCTGCGCGGCATCAAGTTCACGGCACCCTATGGGCGCAACGGACGCTTCCTGTCACTGCGCGAATTCGTGCGCAACGGGATCATGAATGAATTCAACGGGCCCGAACCCGACCCGGTGCTGGTCGACGGGATCGTTGCCTACATGAACGAATTCGATTTCCTGCCGAACCCGGCTTTGGACAGGGACGGTACGTTGAACGACAATGCGTCGGCGGCGGCCCGCCGCGGCGAGAAACTCTTCCGCAAGCCGTTCATAACGATGGACCGTATGAGTTGTGCGACCTGCCATATTCCATCGGCAAATTTTATCGATCATAAGCGGCATGACATCGGCACCGTTGAGGGTGCTGAGCCCTTTTCCCGCGATCGCGCGCTTGATACCCCGACGCTGCTGGGCATCAAGTACACCGCGCCGTATTTCCACGACGGCCGGGCGCCAACATTGCAAGCGGTCGTCGAATGGTTCAACGACAACCATTGCCTGGGCATGAAACGCCGGGAAATCGACGATCTCACGGCCTATCTCGACACGGTCGGCGACGGGGTCGACGCTTACGAGGACACGAGCTACTACCTCGATGCCGAGATGGAGGAATTCAGTTTCTTCCTGTCGGCTTACGAATTTCTCAAGGAGAAAGACAAGCCGGAACTGATGACCATCACCTTCGAAACCATCGCCAGTGAGATACGCAACCACAAATGGGAGTTGCAGGACTATCAATTTCTTCCGGTCATGAACCGGCTTGCCGAACTTATGGACGAGGCGATTGAAGCCAACAAGCAGGGCAACCGTGCACTGGTCGATCAAAAGGTCGAGACGTACCGGACGCTGTTCGCGGAAAACGTGGATGATCTTAAATGACTTTGATGAAAGGACGTACGATGAAACAGATGAATCCAGCGCACCTGTTGCTGGCGGCGGCCGCACTGGCGACCATCCCGGCAACACGAGTATGGGCGGACCCGCCCGCCAAACTGAAAATCGTGTTTATCGCCTACGAAAACCCGGACCAACTCGTCGAGGACGTCAAGCCCGTGGTCAACCATCTCGAGGACGCACTGCAGATGGCCATCAAGTATTTCGTCGCCTCCGACTATGCCGCCGTTGTCGAGGCGTTTCGCAACTCAACCGCGGACCTGGGATTCATGGGGCCGCTGCAGTACTGTATGGCGCATGAACAGACAGGGGCCTATCCGATCCTCGGCGAAGTATACAACGGCAAATCCACGTATACTTCCCGTATTTTCGTACACAGCGACAGTGCCATTAAAACGCCGGCGGACCTGCGCGGCAAAACCATTGCCTTCGTCGACCCTATCTCCTCTTCGGGCTACATGTATCCGCTGGATATCTTCAAAGACAGGGGCCTGATCAGAACACGGGACGACGCTGACAAGTTTTTCAAAAGAATCTATTTCGCCGGCGGCGACGAACAGGCAATTCGCGCCGTAGTAAACAAGTTCGTCGACGCCGCGGGCATCGGGCAATACGCCTACAGCCTCCTGAAACTGGAAGAACGCGACAGTGTCCGGATTATCAGCGAATCCCGTCCGATCCCGTCGCACTGCGTGGTGGTTCGCAAGGAACTGGACAAAACGACGGTCGACAAGGTGAGAGATACGCTGTATGCCCTGAACGAAGGACCGAACCGCCAAATGTTGAAGTATTTGTACAATGTAGACGGCTATATCAAGGTTACCCACTCCGATTACGAGCGCGTCGAACAGTTGGCGCGTGAATACGGGTTTCTGAAAAAGCAAAAGGCCGGGGATTGAGACCAGTAATCCAATTAAATGATGTGCACGTCCTGTATGGACACACCCTGGCGCTGGACATCGAGGAACTCGCCATCAACGCCGGCGAGCGGGTATTTATCCTCGGCCGCAGCGCCGCCGGCAAATCGACGCTGTCACGGGTGATAAAAGGGCGCATCCACCCGGCTACGGGGAGCGTCACCGTCCTTGGCTTCGTCCCCGCCAACGGTTCCACATCTCGGCGCCGCCGCGACCAGCAACGCATCGCCATGATCGACCAGGAGTTCTTCCTCATCCCGCGAATGACCGTGATCGA
>CAUZRT010000073.1:0-12112 GCA_963582235.1 Lentisphaeria bacterium | reverse complement strand
TCGAATGGTATTACTTTGCCCGTGCGGGAAGCGATCTGGTACGACTTTGTCGCGAGCGTGAGGAGTACAGCCGGGCGATCAGCATTCTGAGGATCCTGTGCGACTCAAATTTTCCCATGAACGCGGACTTCTGTACACAGTTGCAAGAATTGGAGCGGCGCATCATGGGCTCTGACCGGTGATCATTCGGTGCATTCGGAAAATCGTAAGGCATTTACGCCGATCTCATTAGCCGCTATATTTATCAACGGAACGAGCGCTGGTTCGCTGCCGCTGTTCGTGGAACTCAGTGCCGACAAATGAGTTATGATACGATCTATGCAGCTTTCGTTTAATCTCACGCGTCCGAGGCTTCTCCCTCTGATTCTGGTGTTCTTTCTGGGCGCTATAAGTGGATGGGCGGATTGCGAGCCAACGCCGCTTCAGCCGGGTACCGGCTGTGACGGCATCGACAATAACTGCGACGGCGAAGTCGACGATTGCGGCGAAAACTTTCGCGCCCCGGAGATCCAGTGTCCGGAGTCCGTCATTCTCGAATGCCCGACATTCACGGAGCCGAATCCCAAGACTCTGATCGGATTCACCACGGCCGGGGACGACTGCAGTGAGGTGACCGTCATTTTTAAGGACAAGGTCATCGAGAATTGCGGCACGAGCGCCAACATCATCCGGACGTGGACGGCGACGGACAATTGCGGACGTTCCGCCGAGTGCGAGCAGGTCATCACCGTCATCGATGGGACAGCGCCGGACCTGGCGTGTCCGCCGGATGTGACGTTGGTGTTTCCGGCCAACACGGAACCGAATCCTGCCGGCAAGACCGGTTACGCGACCGCGGCAGACGCGTGCTGCAAGGCGAGGGTGAAGTACGAGGACCGCCTGACATCGGAATGCGGTGACAACCGGACCATTGTACGCACATGGCTCGCCGCCGACGAGTGTCAGAACACCGTGACTTGCGAGCAGACCGTCCATGTCGTCGCCCGCTCCGACATCAACATAAAGTGGCCGAAATCGGTAACCCTCGATTGTTCGGTTAGCGTCGATCCGGATGTTGGCAGCCCGGCCGGATATCCCGAGATCGTCCGCAGCGGCAACGACATCGTTATAACTTACCAAGATGAGGTCGCTCGGCACTGTGGCGGCGCCAAGGTCATTACCCGCACATGGATGGCCGCCGATGGCTGCGGCGCCAAGGTCACGTCGAAGCAATTGATCAAGTTGACCGATGTGACGCCGCCCGACATCGCGTGCAGCGCCACGCCGGCGGCCAATGGCCGATCATTGCAACTGAATTTCGCGGCCTCGGAAGAGTGCGGATCAGCCAGCGTTTTCGGCGTCATCGACCTCGGGTCGAACCAGGTCCCGGTTACCAACGGCAAAAATCTCGACCTGCAATTCGCCGATGCGCCACCGATCGTTGATTATCATGAAGGAGTCCTGAAGATCTCTGCCGCATTCGCGCTTCTCATTGTCACGACTTCCGATGATTGTGGCAACACGTCGCAATTCACCATTGATCTCTTCCTTGAAAAAGAAGGACTCGATACCAGCGGCGGCGAGTGATTTGCTTGGTGCCACACTGGCTCCCTCGAACCAATTCCCCATCGCCACCGGCGACCGACTCTGCCGCCGATCTTACGCCATGGCGATCACCGCGTTCATGGCTGCGTGCCTCGTTGCCGACGCGCGCGAGCTCACCGTTGCGGTCGCTGCCAACTTCTCCGGGACCCTGCAGGGATTGGCACCGGCGTTCAAAAAGAAATCCGGTCATGGACTGACGATTATTTCTGGATCGACGGGCAAACTGTATGCCCAAATCCGGAACGGCGCACCGTTCGACGTCTATATGGCAGCGGACACCGAACGGCCGCGTCGAATCGAAGCAGCGGGGCTGGGCGTCAAGGGAACGCGGACTACTTACGCCATCGGTCAATTGGTCCTGTGGAGCACCCGGATAGATTACACGGACGACGGCGCCGATTATTTACGGCGACCCGACCTGAGGCGTCTGGCGATCGCCAACCCGAAAACGGCTCCGTACGGACGCGCGGCTGTGCAGGTTCTTTCACGGCTCGAACTGCTGCGCCCGTTGCGTGCCCGATTCGTTCAGGGTGAGAATGTCGCCCAGGCATTCCACTTCATCGTGTCCGGAAATGCGGATGCCGGTTTCATATCGCGATCTCTCCTTGCCGTTTCGCGACAGGAACGCAGCGGCTCGTTCTGGCTCGTCCCGGGCCATCTTTACGATCCGATCGAGCAGCAAGCCATCCTCTTGGCTCGGGTGCGCGACAGCGCTGCCGCTCGCGGCTTTCTGGCTTTCATAACGAGTGATGCGGCTCGCGCGCGCATTCGCGAGTACGGCTACCAGGTCCCGCCCGCCTCCTTGCCGAAGTAGTGGCTGAACAAAAACCCCTCGGCGGGGGCCTGCCGTTGCTCCAAGCGGGTCCGTCCGACGTGAGTTTCAATCTGGAGCAACGGCGGGCCTTCCGCCGCGAATTAGAAAATCGCGGGTTTTCGGTCAGCCACGAAGTAGCCCGCCGTCGTAGTTTCACCTGAAATGTCGGCTATGTTGCGTCACAGAAGTCCAGTTATCCGCCGACTGCAATCAGCCGATCCTCTGGGTACTCCCGAGAAACTTAACTCTTGTTGGCCGTCGAAATGATGATTGCAATCGGACGTATCAGTAGCATCAAGTGATCCGTCGGCTTACGGATTGACACGTGGAACGTGACTCAGGTGGCAGACATTTTTGTCTGTGCCGTGGCCACTCATATTTCTGACACCAACACTGCGATCGGCGTGGCCTCAGTCCCGCTGCGGAGCGGGATCCATGCTACTGGGGCCGTCCGGCATTCAGAGGTTTCCGCCTCGGTGGAAACTCCGAGCCGTGAACCCTCAAATTTCAATGAAATATCCGAAACCATGGATCTGAGTCCGATCTGGCTGACCATTCGCTTGGCGGCCGTCACCACGGCCATTCTCCTGGTCGTCGGCACACCGGCCGCCTGGTGGTTGGCGCGCACGCGTTTCCGCTTCAAAGCGGCGATCGAAGCGCTCATCGCGATGCCGATTGTTTTGCCGCCGACCGTGCTCGGGTTTTATCTACTCATCGCGATGGGACCCCACAGTTTCCCGGGCAGCGTCTGGCAGGCGGTATTCGGCGAACCGCTTGCTTTCACTTTCACCGGTCTTGTCATCGGCTCGATTCTCTACTCGATGCCGTTCGTCGTGCAGCCCATTCAAAATGCATTTGAAGGCATGGGAAGTCAGCCGCTGGAGATTGCAGCGACGCTGCGGGCATCGCCGATGGATCGTTTCTTCAGCATCGCTCTGCCGTATGCGCGGCGCGGCATCATCACGGCATCAACGATCGGCTTCGCACACACGGTCGGCGAATTCGGCGTCGTCCTGATGATCGGCGGAAATATCCCGGGTAAGACGCGCGTCCTGTCCATCGCCATCTACGATCATGTCGAGGCATTGGAGTATCGGGCGGCCCATTGGCTCTCCGCCGGGTTGATCGTCTTTGCATTCTCCGTTTTGCTGGCCGTCTACATCATCAACCGGCGATGGGCCGTACGGCCGTAACAATCGGTTGTCGACAATCGGATACTCCGGGAGAAGGATGAGCGGATTACGGGGGCGCTTTACATTACAGCGCGGGTCATTCCTGCTGTCGGTGGATTTTCAAATTCCCGGTCGCGGAGTCACGGCGGTGCATGGTCCATCGGGTTGCGGCAAGACGAGTCTGCTGCGGTGCGTTGCGGGCCTGGAACGGGCTGCGAACGGTTTCGTCGAGTTGAACGGGGAATGTTGGCAGGATGAGGCCCGCGGGGTATTTTTGCCGCCGCATCGGCGGGCGCTTGGGTATGTGTTCCAGGAGGCCGGACTGTTTCCGCATCTGACAGTGGCAGGAAATCTGGATTTCGGATGGAAACGCGTGCCGCCGGCCCAACGGCGTGTGTCCCTGGCGCAGGCGGTACAGTGGCTCGGGCTCGACGGATTGCTGGAGCGCTCGACCCAGCAGCTGTCCGGCGGCGAGCAGCAACGGGTTGCTATTGCACGTGCCCTCGTGACGTCACCACAACTCCTGCTTCTGGATGAGCCGCTGGCGTCGCTGGATGAGGAAAGCAAGGCCGCCATCCTTCCATATCTCGAACGCCTCCATGAGGAGTTGGAGATTCCGGTTCTTTATGTCAGCCATGCACGTTCGGAAATGGCGCGGATCGCCGACCACGTGATTCTCCTGGACGCAGGAAAAATAGTTGCCGACGGCGCGCTTCACCAAATCGTCACCCGGCTGAACCTGCCTTTGGCAAGACACGAAGAGGCGGGCGTCATCCTCGATGCGGTTGTCGAGAGCGTTGACGAAACCTACCAATTGACATACTTAAGCATTGCCGGCAGCCGGCTTGCCATTCCGGGATGTTCCCATAATGTGGGGCAGACGGTGCGCGTCCAAATTGCCGCCAACGACGTCAGTATCACATTGAGGGAGCCGGTCGAGACGAGCATTCTCAACGTCCTGTCCGCCCGCATCGAAGAAATGGCGGCGGACGGGTCGTCACGCCTCATGCTTCGTATCTCTATCGACGGCGCCGAGATCCTTTCGCGATTAACCCGTAAGTCCGGCACTGTCCTCGGGCTCGAGGTCGGCATGAGTGTCTATGCCCAGATCAAAAGTGTTGCATTGATGCGCTGATTTCGAGGAAACCCGATCTGCCTTCAATCATCGATGTGAAAATCAACGCCGAAGCCTGCTCTTGCGGCGGGCCTCACCGCGGGGCCGCACACCGGCATTCCAATGGCGTGTTGAATCAGACCCAATCGCATTTCCGGTTACGCCTATCAGTTTGATCACGATCCGTTCACGACCTTACCGAAGCAGATCATAATGGGCAGGAACCGGATCGCCTTTACCGACGTCGAGCCTGGGAATTGGTATTTTCACGTGTGCGCCGCCGGCGTCGACAGTCGCTGAAGTGCCACGGCGCACAAGAAGGTGGCGATCCGGAAGTGCCATTTCCCGCCTGCGCGCAAGACCCTATACATACCGCCCCACGAGCCGCCGGCTCACGGAATCGAGGTCCTCGAGCACAGGGATTTCGTACCGGTTCTTCGACGTGTCCGACATGATGATGCGGCCGTCTGGCATTGATTCGATATTTTTGTAAACGTTTTCGATATCGAATTCGCAGGGGCCGCGGTCGGTCTCGACGATCCAATGCACAATGTGCCGGTTGCGTGCTGCCGCGATAATACGCGTGACGGTCGGCACGATATAATGCCGTCTCAGGCATTCCTCGATGGCCGGCCGATATTCGACCGGCACCTCATCCAGACTCTTCAGCATACCGACACCGGGGCCGCGTTTGCCATCCGTATTCAATTCGAAAAACTGAATAAAAACGTCGGGTCCGGAACGCGGGAAGGCATGGGCCGCGACAACGTTCAGGATTGTGCGGTCGTTTGCCAGCGTAAGATGGATCGGTTCCGTGGCGCCATCCCATCGTATCGCGATCGATGCCGGCTCGAGCCAGACGAGCGTCTCGGGTTCGATGATGTGATGATCCGGTTTGGTCTCAGTAGTGGCCATGAGGCGTGACACGTCCTGCGTAATGCGTAAATGTATTGCGTAAGAAACTATTCAAGTACTCGAAGCACGGTTGTCACCGCCCCCTGCGACCTTGCGTCGCCCTTTGCAGAACAACCTTGATCGGCGGTCAAACACAACGTGGGAGGCCGCATCCCGCGGGCGACGGTGACGCGGCCTCCACACGGGATTGAAGGGCCGACGACAAGTGTGCCGAGCGTAGCTCCACACGTGTCGTCACCGTCGGTCCAGATGTTTACACTACGTCACGTTCGCCCACGGGACGCGGCCTCCCACATTGTATGACGCCAGCGGTAGCACTCGCTCGAATGTCGAATTTGCCACGCCGTTTTTGATGTGTATAGGACAGACCTCCCGTCGCAGGGGAACGCCGGACTGAAACGTCCTGAGTAGTTACCGGCAATTTGACCGACGAAGCCAGGAACGGCGGAGTCGATCGAAAACTCCGTTCATCCTCGCACGGCGATGGCGAGGCTCCACTCGGACTGAATGTCGACAAGCCGGCGAAAGACACCGTCCTCGATCTGCATCAACTCCTGGTGCGTACCCGTCTCGGCGATCTCGCCTTCCTGGATGACGACGAGTCGGTCGGCATGCCGCAACGTGCTCAGTCGATGCGCAATGGCGATTGTTGTGCGGCCACGCACCAGATTGGCAAGCGCCTGCTGAATTTTCGCTTCGGTCTCGGTATCAACAGAGCTGGTCGCTTCATCGAGAATCAGAATACGTGGATTATGTAGGATTGCGCGGGCGACGGCAATGCGCTGGCGTTCACCACCGGACAGTTTGCATCCCCGCTCGCCGACCACCGTATCGTAGCCGTGCGACAGTCCCATGATAAACTCGTGTGCATTGGCGGCTACAGCTGCCTCGATGACATCGACCCGCCCCGCCTCTTCGCGGGCGTAGGCGATGTTCTCTGAAATGGTGCCATTGAATAGAAACGTGTCCTGAAGCACATAGCCGATCTGGCGGCGAATGTCGGCCTGATGAATATCACGGATGTCGACGCCGTCGATTTCGATGCTGCCGCTGTCGGCCTCATACAGGCGGCCGATCAGGTTGATGATGGTCGACTTACCCGCGCCGGAGCGCCCGACTAAACCGATCATCTCTCCGGGCTCAATCGTCAGTGACAGATTCTTCAGGACCGGGACGTGTTTCTCGTAACCGAATATGACGTTCTTTATGGCAATGTGGCCGCGGATGGATGCCATCGATTTTGCGCCTGGACGATCAATGATTTCCGGTTCCGTGTCGAGGATTTCAAAGACCCGTGCCGCGGCGGTCAAGGCGCGAGTCATCCAGTCGTTCAGACGCGTGAGCAGCTGCATCGGCCCGTAGATCATGGCGAGATAACTGATGTAGGCGAGCAATTGGCCGACGGTGAAGTCATTGCCCGTCGCCGGTAGCGAGCCGTCCGCTTTCCACACCTCGAAAACGCCGAAATACCAGATCAGAAGGAGCGATGTCTGGATTATGAAGTTGAGGATAGGAACCAGCGTCTGCCATGTGGACTCGGCGTCGACCATACGGTCGCAATAGCGATCGTTGCGCCCATCGAAACGGACGTTTTCAGCTTCCTCCTGGCCGAATGCCTTGATCACCCGCACACCCGACAAGGCATCGTTGATGTAGCTGTTGAGCGCCGCAGCGGTATTCCACAGCAGTCGAAAGCGGTTATGAATACGCCGCCATACATAGGCGGACAGGAGCACAACCACGGGGGCCGGAACCAGTACGAGGACACCGAGCAGTGGATTCATCCAAATCAGGATGGCGCCGATGCCGATGACCGTGAGGCCATTGACAAAGGTGTATTGAATGCCGTCGACGAGAAAGCCCTGCATCTGCCGCGTGTCGTTGCTGATGCGTGACATGAGCGCACCGGTCTGCTGGCCACTGAAATAGGACAGCGACAAGGTCTGCAGATGGCGGTACGCCTGCGCCCGCACCCGGCTGGTGACATGAGCGCCGACCCACACGCCGAGACGACTGCGGAATATTGTGATGGAGTGTTCTCCAAGCAGGACGACCGCTAACACCCCGACGGCCAGAAGAAGGTGCGCGGCGTTGGCTGAAGGAATAATATTGTCGACAAGAATCCTTGTGATCTGCGGCGGCACCAGGGAGATGGCTGTCCCGGACACCATCAGTGCAGCCATCAGAACAATCTGTTTTCGATAGGGCGTGGAGAATCCGAGGACACGGAGCAAGGTTGAAGTCCGTTGCATACAGAACGGGCAGATCCGGGTGTTCTTCGGGTATTCACGGCGGCATGATGGGCAGTACAACTCTCGCTGTTTCGTCAGGATATCCTGGAAATCCAGGACCGGCGGCGACATCTCCGCGGTGTTACGCCTGTCGTCGGTGCTTTCATCACCCGCCGCCACGGGAGCCGGATTGAGATAGGCATCCAGACGCTGGACGACGCTGCCAAACACGGTCGACTGGCCGGCGTCGAAGCGCAGCACCTCGGCGAGCCGGCCGCCGACGTTAACGACGACAGTACCGCCGCCGCTGACGCTTTCGATGCGGGCATGGGACACCTGATCCAACGCCGCTGAAAAACTGAGCTCCGGCAGGCCGCCGTCCATGGAAATCACAGCGATCTTCACCGGCCCAATCGCCAGCCAGCTTTCGCCGTATTTCCCATTGGGCATCAGACGACTCTTGACGCAGACGCGGCAAGCCGCGCTACTGAGGTCCTGGTCTTCCAGGGCCGCAACGACTCTGTCCGGTACGCCGTCGATGCTGACATCGCCCCAACCGTCGGATTCATCACCCTGATTGTCGTCGGTTTCCATGATGTAAATAAGAGTTATACGAAATAACGGACGGAATTGCAAGTCGGAAACGACGTTTCCCGGCTCTCACGTTTTCTTCCGCGACCCAGGAACATCGCATCAACATTTAGCAAGCCGAAGCCTGAGCCGCTCCATCTGCCGGTCCATAACCTGGCCAGCTTCGGTATCATTAGCCTCCATGTTGCGCTACCATCTCCTGTTACCATGAATAGTCGCGTAAAGACGGGTTCAGGTTTTACCCATTTCAACGCCTGGCGTCTGCCTGCGTTCAGCGTCATGCACGTATGCGAAACGGGACGTTGCCCGCCCCCTGTTTACCCCATCGGCTTTCTGGCGCCTATCCAAAATATTGTGAATTGGGTGCCGTGATTGCTGCCATCCAATTTTTTAATTTCCTCTTGCAAATCGGAAATCATAAGGAAATTTCGTACAATACCACCAAACGAGGCGGAAATTTCGCGTCGCGGGCGTCTCGAAATTGAATTCGAATGACCTGTGCGAAACGCTAAATGACCCCAAAAATTCCCGCCAGAACAATGGGCCATTGGCAGCAACCAAAACAAGGAAATGCTCATGAATGCGAATCGAGCTCAGGGAAATCACGTTAGCGCCGGGGTCGTGCGGTCCATGTGTCTGTCGATGTTGATCGGCTTCCTGTTCAGCACCGGTGGCCGCGCCAATAACATCAGCGTGTCCAATATATCGACAACGGGACAGGACACGGCGGCGAAGACGACGCTCGTGCAGTTCGATCTGGCGTGGGAGAACTCGTTGCGGACGACGACGAACCACGATGCGGTCTGGCTGTTCGTAAAGTTTCACCATCCCGCGACAACTGGGGACTGGGCGCACGCGACCCTGAGTATCAACGCCGGGGATCACACGGCGCCGGCGGGCGCGACCGTCGTGCCGGCTGCGGATGGGACGGGGGTTTTTCTCCATCGTGGTGCCAACGGCTCGGGCGACGTGAACTTTACCGGCGTGCAGCTGCAATGGAATTACGGTAGCGTAACCGACTTCGAAAATGTTACGGTGAACGTGCAGGTATTCGCCATTGAAATGGTGTATGTCGCGCAAGGCGCATTCGGCGCCGGCAGCGGCGGCAGTGAGATTGCGGCCTTCACACTGACCACGATCAATACCGCGGACGCGACGACAGCGGGCGGCTTTCCGACCGGGCAGGCGGCGCCTGATAATGCGTCGTGGCCGAACGGGTTCAACGCCTTTTACTGCATGAAATACGAGATCAGCCAGGAGCAGTACACGACGTTTCTGAACACGCTGACCCGCGACCAGCAGAACGTCCGCACTGAGAGCAATGTGAGCCGAGATACCATAACAAATATATTCGTCATGTCGAACACCCCGTCAGTATCGAGACGTAATACCATTACAGCACCCGTAGCCGGCAATGGAACAACGGCCCCGATTACATTTACCACGTTAACGCCGGACCGTGCGTGTAATTGGTTGAGTTGGGCGGACGGTGTCGCCTATGCGGACTGGAGCGGCTTACGGCCGATGACAGAGCTGGAATTCGAGAAGGCGTGCCGCGCCAGAAAAGCGCCAGTGCCCAATGAGTATGCGTGGGGCACGACCGACATTCACGCTTCCGCCTATGCGTTGAGCAATGACGGCACGCCGAACGCGCAGATCAGTAATATGGGCACAAGGACGGGCAATGTATCATATTTTACTACTGACGGTAGTATAAATGGACCCTTGCGTTGCGGGATATTTGCGGCGAGTGCTGTGACCCCGGACCGAGTTGAAACCGGAAGAAGTGCCAACGGCGCCATGGAGCTAAGCGGCAATCTGTGGGAGCGGCCGGTTACGATCGGCAATCAGAGCGGGCTAGCCTTCACAGGCAACCATGGCGATGGTTACTTAAATGCGGTGGGTTCAGCGAACGTCGGGGGTTGGCCGGCGGATAATGCCTCCGGCGCGGGCTCCCGTGGCGGCGACTGGTTCTTCAGTGCGGTCGCTCTCCGCGTGTCCGACCGCAGTTTAGCCTTGGTCGCCATCGCAGGTCGGGGCGACGGCTTCGGTTTTCGTTGTGTTCGTTCGGGGCCCGCGCCGTGAGAGAAAATCTTTGGCAAAATTTTTGATAGTGGAGGGCGTGATGAAGAAGTTTTTTCTCGGAATAGTGCTAGGGCTCTGCGTATTGGTAAATGGCGCTGACGCCCAGTTCGCCGGTGGTATTGGCGCTGGCTTTGACAAGTTGTTTCGCGCCGACCATTACTTGAACGAGATCATCATCGAGTGTGCATGTCCCGATGTGTCGCCCAGAGCCTGTGCGACGACTTCGGTTTCGGCGCATTCAACAGCACCTCCTTGGCCGATCTGAACGACGAAATCCGCCCGCGCATCGAGGCCGCTTCCCCGACCAGTTGCACCCAGGCCGAGATCGCTCAGTGCGTCGCCGCCGACCTGGCCGCCTTCGGCCTCGGAGCAAACTCATTTGACGGTGACTTGTAGCCGCCGAATTCCTTGATGGACTCGGCAAATTCATCGTCCGACTTTTTTTCGAGTGCGGCGTGAAGTTCCCGGTGGGCCATGTCAATGTGATCGACGGACGTTACGTCTATATGCTTGCGCCGGACAACGCCGAAAACGGTCCCTTATTCGATTACACGCTGATGCCCACTCACCTGGCCAGACCGTTCCTGCCCGAGGAACTTGCCAATGCAGAACTGGCGGCGCCGTTTCCCTTTTACCAAGGCCTGTCCGATGCTGAAGATTCCGACGGTACAAAATTACCGTCCTGATCGCGACCTGAAGACCACGATGCTGTTCGACATTGACAGCGATCCGGAACAGAGGACGCCGGTAAGCGATGCGACCAACGAACAAAAGATGGCCGATCATTTGCTCCGCTTGATGGGTGCGTGTGACGCCCCGAATGAGCAGTATCAGCGGCTTGGCCTGCGCTAGCCCGCCGTCCCAGGTCCGTATTCGATCCGCGAGAAATCGCTGCAGCGCGGAAGGGAGGCCTCGAGCACAATGAATGGCGACTCACTTTCAGAAAACGGGAACCGAATATCGTGAACAGTAGTCAAGATCGGTTTTGGGCTGACGGCGTATCACCGGCAAGTATTTCGTTGCCAGTCGGACGCGGAGGATGAAAGATTACGAGTAAGATTACGATTCGACGTGGGTTCGGAGGAATGGGATTGATCAATCCGCACATACGAAGTATACTCAACAATAGGTGTTTAAACACAACAATACGAGGAGTACGACCATGCTGTCTCAAGAGCAGACCGACTTCTATAACGAAAAAGGTTACGTCAGTGTCGAGAATATCCTTACCGACGATGAGATCGAAGCACTCCGGCAGACAACGGACGACTTTGTCGAGAGATCGAGAGAGGTCACCGAACACACCGAAGTATTTGATCTGGAGCCGGGGCACACCCCGGAGATTCCCAAACTGAGACGATTGAAGGACCCGATCAAGCAGCACGAGGTCTATCGGGATACACTGAACCATGCCGAAATTCTGACGGTCGTTTCGCAGTTGATCGGCGACGGTCTGCGTTGCAACGGCAATAAGCTCAACATGAAGCTGCCCGAGATCGGCAGCGCGGTTGAGTGGCATCAGGACTGGGCCTTCTATCCCCATACCAATGACGACCTGTTGGCAGTCGGCGTCTGCATCGACGATATGACGGTCGAAAACGGCGCC
>CAUZRT010000072.1:0-12142 GCA_963582235.1 Lentisphaeria bacterium | reverse complement strand
TTACTCTTTTAACAGACAGCCAGAGGACAAACGAAATGAAAAGATCACTTGTGCTGATTGCGATCATGACCACGTGCTGCTGGGCGAATGCTTTCCCCGGAAAAGGGCGTAATCCAGGCGCCGTTGCGCAAGTTTCTGCCGGTGAACTGACGGTGGCGAATGCTTCCTGGTGGGGCTTCGACAGCGAGGATGCGACAGCCGCGCTGCAGGGTGCGATCGACTCGAAAGCAAAGACCGTCATCGTTCCCTACATGGGCAAGCCATGGATTGTTCGTCCGATCAAGCTTCGCGGAAATCTGGAACTCGTTTTCGAGCCGGGCGTCCTGGTGCTCGCCAAAAAGGACGAATTTAAAGGCACAGAGGACAGTCTTTTGAGTGCGAGTGGTCAGTCCGACATGATCATTCGTGGGTACGGGGCTGTCTTACGCATGCGGAAAAAGGATTATCAGCACCCGCCTTATCAAGAAGTTGGTCAAGAATTAGGGTACCGGCACGGACTGCGTCTCTGGGGCTGCAAGCGGGTTGTCGCCGAAGGCCTGCGCATTGAAAGTTCCGGCGGCGACGGAATCTACCTAGGTTCGGGCCCCCGCGGCGCGTGCGAGGATGTCGTGATTCGCGATTGCATCAGTCACGATAACCACCGGCAGGGGATCAGCGTTATTGACGCCAGGAATCTGCTGCTGGAAAATTGTGTATTCTCGGGAACCGACGGCGTCGGACCGTCCGCAGGGATCGACTTCGAGCCCAACTTTCCACAGCAGCAGCTGGTTAACTGTGTTGTTCGTAACTGCATTTTTGAGAACAACTCGGGTCACGGAATTTTTGTTCGGCCTCCTGATACTTTCAACAGAAAGAGCGAGCCGATCTCGATACGCATCGAGAACTGTGTCGTACGGATGGACAAATCGCGCATGGGCGGTGATGGCGGGATGGTCGTCCGTGTCCCTGGTGACGACAGTCCCAGCGGACTCATTGAGTTCATCAACTGCACGTCCGAGAACACCGGCTATGGCGGGGCGAAAGTTTATGGTCCGTCAACCGGCAATCTGAAGGTCCGTTTCGTCAACTGCAGGTGGAAGAACTCGCGGGGAACGCCGGTGGAGCTTGATCTCACACGGCCATCGACCAAGAAGGCGGGCGGCGTCGAGTTTGTGAATTGCACGGTTTACGACACCAAGGCCGGCCCGGCCGTCCAATTAAGGACAGACAAGGGCGGCGACTACAGCCACGATATTCAGGGCGTAATCGCGGTACACAACAAAACCGGCGCCTGGATGAAACTGAAGCCCGAATCCGTCAAACTGAATCTGCGAGTTATCGACGCAATCAACAAGGGGCAGGCCGCTCAGCTCTCTGCAGGGGTGTTCGGTCGGACCATGGGACCGCTCACGCGAAGTGCAAAAGATCAACCCGGCTACGACGACGAGTCGACCTTTGGTGACCTTTGGCAGACGCACGACTTCATCGCCGATTTGCCAAAAACGTGGAGCTTCAAACTTGACTTCAAAGATGAGGGTCAGAAGCAGAAGTGGCACGCCGTGGATATCGATGACGCGGATTGGATGCCGATCCACATCGGTGAGTGGTGGGAGCCGCAGGGCAATCAGTACGACGGCATCGCCTGGTACCGGGTAAATTTCAACGTTCCGGCAGATGCACCCGGGCCGCGATTGATCCTGACCTTTGGCGCGGTCGATACATCGGCCTGGATCTATTTGAACGGCAAGAATGTCGGCGAGTTCAATCAGGACGGCAAGGGATGGGAAAAGCGCTTTGAGGTTGCCATCGGCGATGCAGTGAAGATTGGCACGAACAACCTCCTGGCTGTTCGCGTTTGGGACATATCACGCTACGGCGGCATTTGGAAGTCGGTAAAGCTGGCAGAGGCGAAAGAGTAATGGTATGACTGAGGCAAAGATACGCGTGTTCACGAGCTACGCTACCCAGGCACGAGAGTTCTCTCAAGCACCTTTCTGGTTTTGGAATGATCAACTCAGTGAGACCGAGTTTGCACGGCAACTCGATGATTTTCAAGCTCACGGTGTTCACGCATTTGTCATTCACCCACGGGCCGGACTTCCTCGAAGCCTGGGGTGGATGTCCCGTGAGCTCCTCGGCTATATGCGGTTCGTGATCGAGGAGGCAGCCGACCGCGGGATGTGGGCCATTCTTTACGATGAAGGTATGTACCCTAGTGGGTCGTCCGCGGGACAGGTAGCGGCTGAGAACCCCGCTTACGCCTGCCGCGGGCTGGTTCAGGTCGATCTGACGACCGCAATCCGGGGCGAAGAGGTCCAGAGGGTATGTGTCGGCGATTCAGGAGTCGAGCTTACAGACCAGCAGACACTCATTGCCGTTGTCACCCGGCAGCGCGATCAACACCGCATCGCCATTGTTGACACCCCCATCGGTTCCACGATTCGCGGGATCCATTTCGTCGACGATGATCTTCGACGCCGTGACGACCACCGAGAGGTGTCGGAGGATACTCCGCCGGCTGGTGACCTTCTTAACCCGCAAGCGATGCAGTGCTTCATCCGTCTGGTGTATCAGCGTTACCACGACGAGTTCGGTGATCACTTCGGCGAGACGATCAAGGCAATCTTTACAGATGAGCCCAATCTCCTTGGGAAATTCATCCCGGCGGGCCTGGATCCGCGGCCGGGTACGACTGGGATTCTCGATCACGTCAACGAGTTCCTTGGCTACGACTTCACTCCACATCTGCCGGCGCTCTGGGATAATTCCGAACCCGACGCAATGCAACATCGTCAAGCCTATGACCGTGCAATTCGGAACCGTCTTCAAGAGACGTATTATCAGCCAATCTCCGCTTGGTGCGACACCCACGACATCGCGTTAACCGGACATCCCGGGGGATCGGACGACTTGGGCATGCTCCGCCATTTTCAGCTCCCCGGACAGGATGTGGTCCTCCGCTTTATCGAACCGGGCAAGGAGTCATCCCTTGCCGGTCCACACAGCACGACGGCAAAATGTGCATCTTCCTCGATGCTCCATCTGGGCCGTCGCCGCAACCTCAATGAGTTTGCGGGCGCCTATGGCCATGGCCTGACTTTCGCGGAATACCGCTGGCTGGCGCTTTGGCTGCTCATCCGCGGTTGTAATCTGCTCGCTCCCCATGCTTTCTACTATTCCATCCGCGGCCCCCGTATTGATGAGCGTCCCCGTGATGTCGGGCCTAACAGCCCGTGGTGGGATCGTTATGCAAGCTTTGCTGAGATGACCGGCAAGCTCTGCTGGCTCAATACGGACAGTGAACATGTGTGTGCCGTTGCCATTCTTGGTCAAGACGATCGGTTGCCCTGGGAAGCCGCGTGCGTCTGTTTCGAGCACCAGATTGACTTTAATTACATCGAGGACCATCACCTCTGTAATGACGCGATCGTTACTGAGGATGGGCTTCTCATCGGTTCCATGCAGTACGGCCTTCTTGTCGTAGAGAAGGGGTATGGCCCAACCGTCGGTCCGAAAGCAGAAGCTGCTATCGCTCAACTCACCGAAACCGGCCGAGCCGTCAGCTGGAGCCCGAATGATGGCTCCCTATCCTTGCTTCAGGCCATCGCTCAAAAGGTCACCCCGCCTATTTCTGCCAGCCCGGCTTGCCCGGGGCTTCGTATCCGCCAAGTCAAGAAGGAAGGCCGTGATTACCTCGTTGTCTTCAACGAAGGTGAGTCCGTATTCCAGGGGCAGCTTCAGATACAGCGTGCCAAGCCTGGAACCCAAATGAACATGGAGACTGGCGAAGCCTTGCCCTGGCGTCCAAACACCAAACTGAACATTGCTCCGCATGGCTGTATTGTCATAGCCTGGTAGGAGATTAAGATGGTATTTATTCAACGACGGCGCAGGGGTAGGAAACAGATTGCGAGAACCAAGTTCAGCGAACCATGCCTTGCACCGAACGCTTCGCGTCGGTGAAGGCCACGTCATGGCCACAATGGAGAGTGAAACATGCGACGCATGTCATATTATTGTGTCTTTGCATTAGTTGTTGCGTGCTCAGCACAAGCGGTAGGAGAACCCGAAGCCTACCTGAGCATCACGATTAAGCCAATTTTCGCTTCGTTGATCACGCGAAATGATACGGATCGTGTCTATTCAGGCCAAATAAGGTCGATGGCCGGACTGGCTAAATTCAAGAATACATACGGAATTGGAATCGCTGCTGACCACATCGAGTTCAATAAGGAGATGCTAATCTTTGGCATAACAGACAATATCACTTCTCGAGCATTTCGCTTCTTGATACAAGAAAAGATCAGAGTCTACACTCTCGACTACGCTGAAACCGGGCTAAAATACAGGATGAAGTTTCCTGGTAAGGGAAAAAAGCACTCCTACGTACAGGTATTTGTCATGAAGAGAATCGAAGACATTAGCCATATTGTGATCAAGGACGTCGTCAGGAATGGCTTATCAAAGATATATGGTGGCGAGTAGGTCCATAACAAGGCGCTTCATAGCCGGGCTCCCACCACTGGGCTACCTTATCTACCAGATGAGCGAAGAAGCATTCGAACAACGTGTTGAATCAGACGGTCGAGGCCGCCGAGTAGTTCGGCGAGCCCGTGGACGTGGGGTTGAAAGCCGGCGAGATTTCGATGCACTCCGACCTGCTGCTGCACAGCTCCAATGCCAACCACTCGGACCGGAGGCGCTGTGGTCTGACCCTGAGCTATTGCACGACGGACGTCCGCGTTTGTTCCGGTTTTGGCTGGGAGGAAGAGGGCGTTGTGATCAGGAGCGAGGACCCGTCCGGCCACTGGGGCTATCCACGCCGGCCGAACGGGATTTGGTCGTCACTCGCGAGGATTTGACCGAACTCGGAGCATTGACCACTGCGTGTCCGGGGTAGTCGAGGCCGGTCATGAACTGTTAGGATGTCGAATTGGGTCTCGCGACGGGTCGCCACAGCAGTACAGTCATGGCGAACCGTACGCGCGGATTGCGGGTGAGAGCGCATGTGGGTTTTTCCCATTGTATGGCTCGGATACGAGTCAGAGCGCGAACGGTTGACGTGGGACTCAAACAGAGTCGCACTCTGTGAGCTTCACGGCCGCCTCCGAGGGCTGTCTAACACGCCAATGCAACGGACCCGCTTCGGTGGCCGCTGATCGGCCGGACGTTATGACCAGAGGAGAAGAGCGAAATGACGAACGCAGAATCTCGATCCCAAAATGCCATTCGTGAAAAGGTGGCGCAAATACTCACGAAGGATGAATCAATTACGGCCGTGAGCACGCAAAAAAAGCCGATTCTGAATTGGACGCCAGATTCTGCCGTTCTCACCAATCGGCGGTTCATAATCTATCGTCCTCGGGTATTCAACCGCGTCACATTCGATGATTATATCTGGCGCGATCTCCAAGACGCAAAGCTGGTAGAGGGCATGTTCGGTGCGACATTGACCATGAAGACTGCCACAGGACGTACTATATCGCTGGACTATCTTCCAAAGAATGAAGCCCGGAGGCTATATGCTATTGCGCAAGAAATGGAAGAGAAGGTGAGGGAGGAACGCCGAATCCGCGAAATGGAGGAAACTAGAGCTGCCGCGGGCGGTGTTGTGGTGCAGCGCCCGCAAGAGCAGGTCGCAGTCGGCTCCGCGGTGGGACAGAATTCTGAGGATCCGATGCAGAAACTGGCAAAGCTCAAAGGAATGCTTGACGCTGGCCTGATCTCATCCGAGGAGTACGATAACAAAAAAGCTGATATACTTTCCCGGATGTAAAGCTTCACCGATGGCGCAAATGCACTCGCATTCGCATAACCAGGCACTGGACACTAACGGGGATTCCGCTACCGCTTCATCTCCGTAGGTCAGTTTAATCGTTAGGCGGACGGAATATGACGGTCCCCGAGATCACCACCAAACGCCTCCTGCTCCGGCCAATCGATCTGGCCGGAGACTGGAAGGATCTGTACTAGGCGCGGAATCACCCGGAAGACTGGTCGCAGCTTGGAGACGAAAGGCCGCCCGACTTCGAGGATGGTTCCAAGCAGTTGCAGGAGCTCATCTCCATGAATGATGGGTATGGATGGTCTATTCGCCAGTCCCCATCTTGGCACGGAATCTGCAAGTCCATCGGGGTCCTGAAAGCTTACGTGTCATGTGTCCGGACCGATCGATGCCGGGCAGAAATTATTCGTGGAGGTCTTGATTATTTTTTATCGCAGCGGTAGTATAAAATTTTTTGTGTGACAGTGAACCTCGCCTATGGTGTGGTGAGAGCCACGCGATAAAGGGATTTCAACACCGCAATACATCGTCTGACGGCGAGATCTTCGACCGAATGTGAATCCGGCGGACCGGCAAGAACCAGTATCATGGCGAGATCGACGAACTACTCGATACGCAGAGGGTAAAACCTAATGAAATCACATTGGCTGAGGGCTTTGGCATCGGCGGCGATGTGTGCCGCGACGATGCCGTTTGCAACCGCAAGCGGTACGAAGGAGGATAAGGGCAAGGTCGTGGCGAAGGTGAATGGCGCGGAGATTTACGAGCGCGATCTGTATTCCGCGGCGCAGCTCGAGAGCATGCCTGAGGAATTGCGTAACAAATTGCTTCAACAGACGCTCGACCAAGCGATCGAGAACGAGCTGTTGTATCAGGAGGCAAAGAAGAAAGGCCTTGATAAGGATCCCAAGTATCTGGAATCGCTGGAACGGCAAAAGAAAATGACGGCGCAGCGCAAGGTGCAGATGCTGGCATCCTACTATGAGCAATCGATCGAGAGTCTGAAGACCGCGCGTGACCGTGAGGCGATCACCGAAGAAGAGATCTACGCGTATTATGAGGGAAACAAGGCGCGTTACAAGCGGCGCTCGGAAGAACGGGCAAAGCAGATCATCCGCAGCCAGCTTGTCAGCATAAAGTATCGCGAAGCCTATGGCAAATGGCTTCAGGATATAGTGGGTCGCTACCAGGTAGAGATCAACGGCACGGCGATTCCCGATGATGTGATGTTACAGGCGGTGAAGGACAATTTCAGTGCGGCGCAGCGCAACACGCGCCCGGGCCAGGACGGCGCGGTTGATCCGCTGTGGCAGGCGGTGGCGGACGCCGCCGGGGTCGACTTGTTGGAAGCGACGAAAGAGCCGCTGAATCTGGGTGAGCCGAATCCGTTCAAAGAGAAGCTGAGTAGACTGACCTTTAAGATCGGGGAGACTGAGGTGAATTGGTCGGAAGTCTATCAGTTGGATGCCCTGCTCAACACACCGTCGACAGCGCATTACATGGCCGGTCCGGAGGTTTTTTACGTCCTCAAAACTTATATTGTGGCGGAAGAGGCGAAGAAATCCGGGATCGAGGAGGACTCGGACTACAAGAAGCGCCTGGCGCGATCGGTGATGGATCCGATCATGAGCAGCATGAGCAGCAGTGCTGATGCGGAAAAGCGTTTGTTGATCAACCATTTAAACCAGGACGCGGGGCTGTATGACACCAGCAAGCATGAAGTCACGCCGGCCGAAATTGACGATTACTACGCCAAGAACGAGCATCAGTATGCGCGGCTGGAAAAGCGGCCGAACGGCAAAGACCGCGCTCGCAAGATAATCGAGCGGATTTTAAAATCACAGAAAGCCAAAGGCGAGCGCAAGGCATACATCCAGAATCTACGCGAGGCGGGTGAAGTGGAAATAATAGATTGAGAGGGCTCGCGTCCATGCAGCAGAATGAGTTGAGAATACCTCGTTAGTCCTGTGGTATTGGACTAACGAGGTTTTTTTTTCTGCTCCTTCTCGATTTCCCTGTGATACACCTGAAAGGTGATACGGATCGCGGCACCGGCGCCGGGCAACCGTTCCATGCGCTCGCCCAATTGCGAGACCAGCGACTGGGCCAGCTACAGGCCGAGGGTCTCGGAATTGGTCACCTCAAGATCGGCCGGGAGACTGATGCCATTGTCAGTGACGGTCAGGATACAGGTGGGATCGTTCGCATCATCCGCACGCAGGTCAATGGCAATCTCGCCCTTGTGTCCTTCCGGGAAGGCATATTTCAGCGCATTCGAGACCAGTTCATTAATAATAAGACCGCACGGAAATGCTGAATCAACCAACATCGTCCGATCCTCGATCTGGGTCTTTAGAATGATGAACTGGGTGTCGACGTCGAACGAGCGGAGGAGGTTTCCGACCAGCTTGGGAACGTACTCGCGAAGCCGGATCCAGTCGCCGCTGTCACCTGTCCGATTCACGGCTCGGGCGTCACCGTCGGTATCCTGATCTGTCGCGCCCTGGAAAATCATTGCAGCGCCGGTAACACAGCCCCGGCTGTCGACGACGGGTACCGCGGACGCTGCTCCGGTCTGTTGGCACAGTCGAACCGTCTTGAACGTTCAGGACACGGTGGTTCACGAGGCCGACACCGTTGTTTTCGCGGATAGCGCGGCGAGCGAGATTCGGCACGTGGTGTCCGTCTGCTTCATCGACAATAAAGGATACCTCCGTCAGGTCCCTGCCAACGGCGGAGCGTTGCTGCCACCCGGTCACTTTCTTGGCTGCCGGATTGACAAAGGTTACACGGCCATTGAGATCGGTGGCAATGACGGCGTCTTTCAGGCTGCGGAGGATTGCAGCCATGGCTTGTTGATTTTCACCGGCGGAACGATCTTTACGCCCCTTGTGGAGGGCCATTTCAATGGCGGTGTAAAGCTGCCGTTCATCAAACGGCTTGAGGATGTATCCGTGGGCTTCGCTGGCCATGGCGCGCCGACAATGTCGATGGCTGCCTCGCCGGTATCGACCGTCGCCGTCACCGAGAATCCGAAGCCGCGCAGCAAAGTACTCAGGACGTCAGCCAATTCGGCTTCGACTATCAGTTATCGATTCTTTGGCCACAATCTCACCTAAGATGTCGGGGCTGTTTGTGCCGCTCTGCACGTCGTGTTCACTGGAACTGATGGACATTCCATTCATCGTCTGCCGACTCCTTAACGGTACTCCGTGTGCCCATCTCCGAAAATGGTATTGAAACCATCACTATGTTGCCACCCGACCTTGCGATCATAGGTTGCACGCCCTAAACGCAATCTTAACCAACCGATGACACCTGAAGTCAAGCCGCCGGGTTCCCAGCTTCCAGTCTTCTGGGAGACCGATGTCATTTACTTTGCAAACCTGCTGTCGGTCTTTTACGGCAATTCCTGCGAGACCGAGAGTCTGACCCATCAGATCGACGCTATCGACACGTACGCGGGGCGACTGGCCATCATTCTGGAGTTGTTTCGAGCCATGCACGCGCGGTTTCCGGGGCGTTCGTTGGGCCTGATCATCACGGCCGATGAGGAAACCGGCGGCGACGCCGGTGTTCGCCACCTGTTCGATGATGTCGGCATCCGGTGCGGTGTTTGCCTGGTTCCCGACGGCGGCTCGCCGAATCAGATAATTGTTCAGGAAAAAGGGGCACTCCATTGTCACCTGAGGACGACGGGCCGGGCCAGGTATGCCGCGCGCCCGTGGCTGGCGGACAATCCCCTGGAGCGGCTCATGGACAGGCTCACGGAATTGCGGCAGCATTTCGGCGCCATGGCCACGGTGGCGGATCATTGGCATCCGACGTTTTCCGTTACTATTGCAAGAACGTCGAATCGGACGACGAACTGAATTCCGGCAAGTGCCGAAGCGTTCGTCGACGTTCGCTTTACGCCCCCGTTCACGGTATCCCGGATACTCGATGACATACGCCGGATCGCCGGAGCACAGGTAGAAATCACCGTCAACCTTGCCGCCGAGTCCACGCAGTTGTCCCCGGATCTCCTGTTTCTCACAGCAACCGAGGAAATCACCGGCGAAGCCGCCGCCGTGTGCCGTGAAGACGGCGGCAGCGATGCGCGTTTCATCTGTGCCCACGGTATATCGGTGACAATGTCGCGTCCATTGGTTGGTGAATTGCATTCAGAGAGTGATATGGATCGACACCCAGTCCATGGTCACATACTATCGGATTTGTGAACGATACTTGCAGATGAAAGGGGAAGCGTAAAGTGTGACGCGTGAAAGATCAGCCCGACTTACGTGCCGTCATATCAATCTCGACCTTTATGTCGCCTATCATCCTGGATTGCACCGTGGTCCGTGCCGGCAGGACGTCAACGCCTTGAAAAAATTCTCTGTAGACGGCGTTGAACTGATCGAAATCCAGGACATCCGCCAAATGCACGGTGCTTCTGACGACATCGTGCTTGCTGCACCCAGCCGCCTCGAGGATCTTTTGGCAATGGGACAGGGTCAGCTTCGTCTCATCCTCGACGGAGCCGCGCTCGACTTCTCCGGTCTGCATGTTGACCGGGCCCTGGCCGCTTACGAATACCCAGCCATCGGCTTCGACGGCGGCAGAGTATGCACCGGTACTGACCTGTTTATCAGGGTGTTTGATTTCTTTTTTTGCGGTCACGGGTTGCCTCCTGGGTTATTACTTATGATGTTCATTCATCGGTAGTTAACGACGCTAATAGAGGGCTTTTATCTATAGCCGCAAGATTCGGTTGGATTTGCCGAAAATCGGTACTGTCGTTCGCTATCACAGGCAGAATGCCTATGATACAGTGGGCAAAGCCAACGGAGTTTTGCGGCCATAGGCGCTTGATGGGCACGCGCATATGTTCTCCGGAAAAAAATCAACAGCGGACCAGGTTGGAACGGTTACTGCTATTATCAGTTATCGGGAAGTCAAGTGCGGACCCTGAAAAATGGACATGGTCCCGTCATTGACGGCATGTCCGGCCTTTCGCGTCAGCTTATTGGTCATGCCCCGATATCTGGCTCATGATGGATCCGGACACCGTCGGTTGACCTTGGCAACTTTGCCGGCGAGAGCGGATTCCAAATAAGGGAACTCCGCCACACCCCAACACGACGATTGCGGAAAAATGGATATCGGGATGGCCGCGGCGGCCTCAATCGAGGACTCGGATCATGACGTCAGAGGTACGATGGTTTTGCAGTTTAGCAATCGACGCGGGGCTGTTGCCGCCGCAGGTGTGTGAGAAGGTCATTCACGATGTCGGTGAAGAGGCGGGACTGCTGGTGTTTAGTCAGCATATTTTGGACTGGCAGTTGACCGACGATCTGGACAGTTTTCACTCGCTGATGTCCGAGGCCTACACTAAAGCGGCGAATGCGGAACCGGCGCCGGACCTCAATCTGTCCAGCCTTGGCATTGCCGGTGTGCCGGCATCGCAGCTTGAGACAACGATTACAGTCGTCGACGGTGAGAGCTTCAACTGGAGCCGTTTGCCGTCACTCTATGGTGTCGAGAACATGACCGATGCGGTCGCGCTCGACCTGATCAAGAACCTGCTGGCATTCGTTCGGGACATCGGCGGCAGCGATCTGCGGCTGTCGGCTGAATCAAAGCCGTCTGTTTGCCTGAACCTCGAGCTGAAAATGTTCGGGGATTACGTCCTCACTCCGGCAGCGGCGTTGAAACTGAACACGGTTCTGCTGACGGATCAGATGCGCGATACTTTTGACCGAACCAAGGACCTGAACTTTGCGACAATCCTGAACGGCAACGGCCGAATCCGGGTCAATCTCATGATGCAGAACGACGGCGTCTGCGGGACCTATCGCCTGGTTCCGGAAACGATTCGATCGTTGTCGGAACTCGGGTTTTCGAGTGAACAGGTCTTCGCGCGATTGCTGGAACATCAACAGGGCCTCATTCTCATCACCGGACCGGCCGGGCACGGCAAGACATCGACTCTAGCCGCTTTGATCGACATCCTGAATTCGACGCGCCGTGCCTACATCATTACCATCGAGGAACCGATCGAGATCGTTCATACACCTCACTACTCCATCCTCTCCCAACGCGAAATCGGTCTCGACACGACGAATTTGGAAACGGCGATGCGGGCGGCGTTGCGCGTTGACCCGGATGTGGTTATGATCGGCGATCTCCGGGATCTCGATGCGTTCGAAACGGCATTAGCGGCGACGGAAGCAGGGAAACTGGTGATCGGCACCGTCAACACCGGCGACGTCGAGGAAACGCTGAACCTGTTGCTCGAGGCCGCACCGACGGCAAACCGCCAGCATATCCGCGACAGCATAGCGGAGAATCTGCGCGGCATCGTCTGCCAGCGATTGATACGGGACAAAAAGGGCG
>CAUZRT010000071.1:0-12193 GCA_963582235.1 Lentisphaeria bacterium | reverse complement strand
TGTCAATCTGGCGTTGTACAACATTTGTTCTCGAATGCCCGATCTGGTTGTCGCGGGAATCAACATGGGCGCCAACGCAGGGATCGGATTCATCCTGTCGTCGGGGACCGTCGGCGCATGTCTCGAATCGAACATTGCGGGCGTGCCGGCAATTGCGGTGTCACAGTTACTGAAGGCCGAACACTATCGCTGACTGGACCGCCGATCATCGGGCCGATGCGGCGGAAATCGCCCGCCTTTGCAGCCAGACCGAGCCGATGCTCGATACGGTCTTCGCAAAACTTCTTGAACGCGATGATACTTTCTCCCTGCCCGTGACGTGGAACGTCAATCTACCAGACACCGCGGCTGGGACTGGCAGGTGGTGCCGTCGGTCATTGGCCGCACAACCTATGGGGCCTGCTTCGAACAATCCGGGATGCGTATCGTCACAATCTGCAGTCAATTCAGCAGGATGAGCGCGAAGATACCGACGGCATCGTCATTCTCGCCGGGCATGTAGGCTTGACATGCATTGACATCTGGACGTTCGGGCGAGACGGGAGGGCAATGGAATGATGGAAGAGTGGAAGAATGGAATGATGGAAGAGTGGCGGGCGTGACTCGCGGGCCTTGAGCAAGGATCATCATTTTTCTGGAGGACATGACAATGACGAAAGCAGATACGAAAGGAACATAGATATGAGCTGGGAATTCGAATTGGTCGCCGGGCCATTCGACTTTACGGAAGGGCCGGCATGGGACGGCGCAAGCGTCCTGTTCACGGACATTCCCAACAGCCGCATCATGCGGCATGACCCGGGCGCAGGCGAATGTACAGAGTTTTGGAAGGATACGAATGAAGCCAACGGACTGATGTTCGATCAGGACGGTCGACTGTTTGCCTGCGAGGGCGGTGGCCGGCGCATGGTACACTATGATTCAGTCGGCTCCGCCGCTGTCATTGCCGACACATTCGAGGGGAAACGCCTGAACAGTCCGAACGATCTGGCTTTCGATGCACAGGGAAGACTCTGGTTCACGGACCCACGCTACGGCGACAGGACCGATGACCTGGAACTGGATCATCAATCTGTCTTTCGGTTGGATCCGCAAGCCGACGGCAGTTGGGAAATCATGCGGGTAACCCATGACGTGACCAAGCCGAACGGGCTCTTGATTTCGCCGGATCAGAAATGGCTCTATGTCGCCCAGAGCGAATACGGCGAAGGCAAGAAGCGTGAACTTCGGGCTTACCCGGTCAATGCCGATGGCACCGTGGGAGAACACGCGGTGTTACACAATTTCTATCCACATCGAGGTATCGATGGCATGTGTCTGGATACGGACGGAAATATCATCGCCACGGCGGGCTGGCAGAGAAGCGGGCCCGGGCCGATGATCTATGTCTTCGCGCCCAACGGCCGTGTGCTGGCGACGCATCCGGTGCCGGTCGATCGCCCGACGAACTGTACCTTTGGCGACGCGGACCTGCGATCGCTCTACCTCACCGCCGGCGCCTGTCTCTTCCGTACCCGGACAGAACACACCGGGTACCTGATTTACCCGTAACGGCGGTGCACTGGAATGGCGGAGATATTCTAGATCCGGGGCTCCGAGCCGATCCATTCACTGATACTCAGTGCCTGACCGAAAAACCGTGATTCCCCGATTCGCGGCGGAGGCCCGCCGATGCTCCAGACTCAAACTTACGTCGGACGGACCCCCTTTGGAGCAACTCGGTCGGCTATTGGCGACCTCTTGCCCCGGGCTTCTGCCGAGGGGTTTGCGTTCAACCAGTATCTAGTCCTGAGGCAGCACCAGACTCCGCGCCACTTCCCCACTTTCGAGCGCGGCGTAGGCCGTGTTGATTTGCTCCAGGGGGTAGGTTCGGGTCAAGAGTTCATCGAGCAAGAGCTTGCCTGCCTGATACATTTCGATCAGATTCAAGATGTCGATCTTTGGGCGCGACGAGCCATATAGCGAGCCCATGAGGGTTTTTTCGGAATACACCATCTCCTGGGCGTTGATTTGCACCCGCACATCGGCCCGCGTCAAGCCAATCACGATGCATTTACCCATCTTGCGGGTAGCGGCATAGGCCTGTTCGATGGTCTGCGTCAGACCGATGGCTTCAAAGGCATAATCCACCCCACGACCGCCTGTGAGATCTTTGATCGCAGAGACCGGGTCCTCCTGGCTGGAATCAACAACATGTGTGGAACCCATCTGTCGGGCATATTCGAGCTTTTGTGGCGCAACATCCACCGCAATGATTTTGTGGGCGCCGACAATGCGTGCCCCCTGCACAGCGTTCAGCCCGATGCCCCCACAGCCGAAGACGGCCACGTTGCTCCCCATCTTGACTTTGGCAGCGTTGACCACGGCACCAACCCCGGTGATCACTCCGCATCCGAGCAGCGCTGCCTTGTCCATGGGAAAGTCCGGCGGAATCTTGAATACGGCCGCTTCGGGGAGGGTGGACAGCTGCGAAAAAAACGAGACACCGGCGAAGTGCCGTACCGGTGTATCGTTGATTCGAAAGCGGGTGGTACCGTCCGGCATCAGGCCAGTGACGCGAACCTGGGCACCAACATCGCACAGTGCCGGACGTCCACAGGTGCAGTAGTCGCAGGTGCCGCACGACATCCGCCAGATGGGAACAACGTGGTCACCGGGCTCTACCGAGGTGACGCCTTCACCAACGCCTTCAATAATACCTGACCCCTCGTGCCCCAGAATGATAGGCATGGGCATTACCAGATCCCCTTTCATTACATGTAGGTCGCTATGACACACCCCGCCTGCATGTATGCGGACCAGTACTTCCCCGCGTTGGGGCGGAAGTACTTCAACCTCTTCGAGACGTAGCGGTGTCCCTGCTTCATAGAGCACTGCTGCTTTGGCCTGCATAGCTTCCCCCTCGTGTATTTGCTTTTATATCAAGATGATAAATTTATTAACCTCGCTTCACGCGAATACCGGCGGATTCTCATATTGCTGGAAGCCATAACGATCCTCGCCGCGCACGATAGTCACGTGCCACGTGGCGGGTTGCTTGGCGTCGCCGACAAATCGTACGTCTGGGATCGTGAACCGAACCGTGAGACCGCAACGGCGGCGATCTGAGCGGTTTGGGTGCGAGCCGTGAATGGTTTGCCCGTCGTGAACGGATATTTGGCCGGCCCTCAGCCCGACGTTCACGGCTGTGTCCGGGTCGAACAGTCCTTCATCGATGGCCTGGTTAACGGAGAGGAGATTGCCACCCGCGTCGCTCGTGCCGTGCTCGAAGAGGCCGTGTTTATGGCTGCCGGGAATGAACAGCATGGCGCCGTTGTCCGTGTCGACGTCATCGACAGCGATCCAGGCGCTGACTGCCTTCGACGGTTCGAGGCCCCAGTATGTGACGTCCTGATGCCAAGCAACAAAGGATTCTTCGCCGACGCCCTTCGCCGGGTACTTGCAGAAAACGTGGGTCCCGAACAGAATCAGGTCCGGTCCAAGGACGCTTTCGACGGCATCCAGGACCCGTGAATCAGTCCCCATTTTCCAGATGAATTCGTGCTCCCGCTCCTTGGAAATGATGCCGGCCTCGGTCTTCTTCTTGCCCATTTCGGCTTCCATTTCGTCGAAGGCAGCGCGATAAGCCGTAATTTCGTCGGTATCGAAGATATCGACAGGGAAAACATAGCCGTCCCGATCGAATAGTGATTCCGGATCCATTGGTCGCACCCGTGGGGGTAGACATATTGCGTATGGCGCGTTCGAGAGCGAACAGTTGCCCGCCGCACGCGGCGACGGAGGCGATCATCGCGCGACGGATCCGCTGATTACTCACCGTCAATAGTATTCCCGGCATTCGTCTGAATCAAGGGCATGGTTGCAAAAGGAAGGAATGGGCACTTTGTTACCGGTTCCTCTCTGTGCCAGCCAGCATTGGCTGAACAACGCACGCGATTTCTGTTGGCTGCGCACCGATCATCGATCACTCACTCTAAGGGAGATCACCCGATGGCAGAACGTACGGCGCTTGAAAGGGAGTTGCTTGAAAAGGCGGCTCGGTTCCTGCCCGGCGGCTACACCGGCAATTTGAAGATGCCCGATACCACCCGCTTTCTGGTCCGTGAGGGCAGCGGATCCCGGGTGCGCGACGTCAGCGGTAATGAATACATCGACTGGCTCATGGGCTCCGGTCCCATGGTTCTGGGCCATGCCCATCCGGTGGTCGTCGAGGCCGTTATGCAGGCGGTGCCAATGGGCAGCACCTTTTTTGCTACCAACGAAAGGGCCATCCTGCTGGGCGAAGAACTGATACGTGCTGTGCCATGCGCAGAACAGGTTCGCTACACGACATCGGGAACGGACGCCTGCTTTCAGTGTCTTCGGATCGCGCGCGTCTTTCGCGGGCGCGATAAAATTTTGAAGTTTGAAGGCGGATATCACGGAACCAGCGACTATGCACTGATGAGTGTCACGCCCACGGGAACCGACGTCTTTCCGCGTGCGGTTGCGAGCAGCGGCGGTATTCCGAAAGCGATCGGCGATGCGGTCGTGGTGGCGCCGTTTAATGATCTGGAAATGACCGCCGGTATCATCGAGGAACACCAGGACGACCTGGCCGCCGTCATCATCGAGCCGTTGCAGCGCGTCATCGCGCCGGTGCGGGGATTCCTGGAGGGGTTGCGGGAAGTGACGGCTCGCTTCGAAATACCTCTGATCTTTGACGAGGTCGTCACTGGATTCCGGCTGGCGTACGGCGGGGCTCAGGAAATGTACGGAGTGACGCCGGACCTCTGTGCCGTCGGCAAGATTATGGGCGGCGGCTATCCGCTGGGTGCGGTGCTCGGCCGCGCGGACATCATGTCCTGCTACGATCCCGACACAGCAGCGCCGGCGGATTTCGTCAATCACATCGGCACGCTCAACGGCAACCCGATTGCCTGCGCCGCCGGTCTCGCAACGCTGGGAGAGTTGCGCCAGGAGGGCGTTTACGAGCGGCTGCGTTCCATCGGCGGCCGATTGCGGCAGGCGCTTGTTGACACATGCCACGAGAACGACATCGCCGTTCAGAGCAGCGGAGACGACACAATCTGCGACGTATTTTTTGCCGACAACCCGGTTCGCAATTACCGCGATGCCGTCGCCGCCGACGGGCAGATGATGACGCGGCTGAACGCGCGTCTGCTCGAGCACGGCGTTCTCAAATCGTGGCCGCAGAAGTTTTATCCATCGCTGGTGCACACGGACACGGATCTAGAGCAGACGTTTGAGGTTTTCTCAAAGGTTGTGCCGATGTTGCGGGAGTAACGGGAATTTGCGATTATGAAATTTCGAATTTCGGACTGGGGGATTCGGGATCCGTTAATTGACGTTAATTCACGGTTGGATCAGGGATCGGGGATCACAAGCATCCCATGGAAGGTTGGAAGAGTGGAAGGTTGGAAGAGTGGAAGGATGGAAGAGTGGAAGGATGCAGGAGAGTTACCATGACTGAACGGCGAAACGTCAATCAAGTATAATGCGCCCGATGAAAAAATGTTCGGGATCGGCATTGACGTCCTGAAGAGTCGACAGGGCGGTCAAAGGTATGGCCGGTCTGCTTCATTGTTTCCCCCCGGAATCACAAAAGTTTGACAGCATAACCCCCTTACCGTAGTATCAAAAACAAGCGAATCCCAAACCGCCGGTGACATTGGCCGAGATCGGCAGCAGATGACCCGGCGCTGAGATGGTTGTTTTAATTCGGGCCTGCGCGCCTATGTTAGTTCGCATCAGACTGTCACATTTCTTCGAACGGCGGCACCCCGATGAATCAGGCCGACACATGGCAGCCGGAGTTGACGGACACGCCGATGTTGACGCCAGGCGATATCCATGTTTGGCGTGTTCGGCTGGACGTTGCGGCGGGCGACTTCGAAGGCCGTTATCAGCTGCTGGCATCCGACGAACGCGAACGGGCCGATCGCTTCCATTTTTCGATACACCGACAACGTTTCGTGGCCGGGCGCGCCGCCTTGCGCTGTTTATTGGGACGTATCCTTGGCCGGGCGCCGGAAGAGTTGATGTTCGATTACAGCCGGTATGGCAAACCGTTTCTGGCGGGCGCGTCGGGCTCCGATGACCTCCGCTTCAACACCTCGAACTCGGAAGACCTCGCGCTGATTGCCGTTAGCCGAGAGCGTGAAGTTGGAGTCGATCTGGAATTCATGCGCGATGGTCGACGGTTGGACGGCATTGCAGAGCGGTTCTTCGCGTCGGGCGAGGTCGAAACGTTACTGGCGCTCGAGCCGGACCGTCGACGTGCCGCCTTTTACGCATGCTGGACGCGAAAGGAGGCGTACATAAAGGCCGTCGGCGCCGGGCTGTCAATGCCACTGGATGCTTTCGAGGTGTCCCTGGCGCCGGACGAGGTAGTGGCGCTGCTGATGACGCACCATAATCCGACGGAAGTCGTGCGTTGGTCTATGGTCGCATTAGAACCCGGCTCCGGCTGCGCCGGGGCACTATGTGTCGAAGGAAAGATCGGGAAGATGAGCTGTTGGGAATGAGAAGGCGGGAGGGGAGGGCGAATGGAGCACACTCGCCTGAAACTTTCCGCGGTGGCGGAAAACTTTGCAGTCGGACCCACCGCTGGAGGGCTGAGCGTCCCCGCGATCGCGGGGACGTTTCCCAGCAACTCGCGGGGACGCTCGCCCTCCAGCGGACCGCGATTACGCGGCCGCTGAGTTCACCGTTGCCCGTGCGGTCACGACCGGGATTCCAGGCAGGCTCGGGCGGCGGCGAGCGTGTTGCGGGCGGTTGTGCTGAGAAATACGGTGTCCATGCCGAGACAGATGAACGTGAATCCTTCGTCGATGGTTTGTTCAACACTCTCGGGCGTGCTGCGAGCGATATGCAGCCCGGCCGCTTTGCCGGCGCCTGCGCAAGCATCGAGAACCCGCCTTCGGGCCTCGATGACCGTCGGGTGCTGCAACTGGCCTGGAATGCCGTACGAGCCACTTAGATCGTACGGGCCGACGAACGTGCCGTCAACGCCTTCTACGGCGAGTATGTCGTCGATGTTCTCGATCGCTTCTTTGCTCTCGATCATGACGACAACGGTGATATGGTCGTTTGTATGGCGCGCAAATTCATCGAAATCGTCGCCCCAGTTGCTGGCCCGACAGAAGGCGTACCCGCGAACGCCGGCGGGCGGAAACTTGGCTGCGGCGACGGCCTCGCGCGCTTGATCGGCGTTGTTGACAAGGGGTACAATGACGCCTTCGGCGCCGCAGTCCAGAGCTCGTCGGATGGCCAGCGTATCGCATTCCCGGACCCGTACCAGCATTGCCGGACCACGCCCGTGGGTCGCCCGGCACAATCGCTCGATCTTGTCCGTCTCGATGCTGGTATGTTCGCCGTCGATCCCGAGCCATTCGTAACCGGCATTGGCCAGGATCTCAGCGGCGGCTTCATTGCCGGTCATGATCCAGCTGCCGAGTGTCACGGTGCCGGCGAGCAGCTTTTCCCGTATTGGAATGTATTCGATCGCCATGGACGTCCGGTATTAAAGGCATTATGCGTTTCCACATACATTAAGTCGCGCCGTCGGCATAATACAAATCCCACGTATCCGCAAACGCTCTTCAATCGGGTAACGGGGACAAACTTCAAACGTTTCGTTGTATACAATGGAGTATCGACTACGGCAGCTTCGGCCCCTTCTAAACCGCTGTGCGGATGGACTGGGGATTCACCGCCGATACTATTCAGTTTGGTCAGTGCATTAACTCGCATTCGATTAAGAGTTCCGACTGTGCGGTGGGCACGTTGGCAGGAGAATTCAGCCGGAACGGTCTCAATGGGTAAAGCCGCCGAACAGGTCAACCCAGAAATGCTCGACATGTTTGGCTTGGGATACCGGGATGTTGCGGGCAAAGGGCAGCTCGGGCGCCTGCGCGAGATCGGCAATCAGGGCTGCAATGGCGTCAAGATTGCGGCCCATCATTTTCGCGGAAACACGGCTCAGATCGTCGTCCGACCGGTGATGGAAGAAACGCCCGGAGGCACAATTCATACGGAGCAACGTAATTCCGGGAACACCGGCTGCGACGAACGGGAAGTGATCGGCATACGGCATGATCTCGTCGGTGATGCGGACAAAGAACCCCTCGCGCTCGAAGAACGGTCCGATATGGCCGCGCAGTGCCGTCGGACCGTTGATGATCAGCTCGTTCCAGCCCAGCCAGGAACCGTAACTGTCGAGATTGAATATGAGCTGCGCCTGTGCCAGTTCCTCCCGGTGTTCCCGAACATAACAGGCACTGCCGACCGAAAGCTGTTCCTCGGCTCCGAATGAAACGAGGCGAACGGTGCGACGCCTTGGCCGCGGCGACAGTATCCGTGCGAGTTCGATGATGCCGGCAACACCGGAGGCATTGTCGTCTGCGCCGACGGAGTCCGCCTGGGTGTCGTGATGGGCGCCAAGGTAGATCATGCCGGCATCCGGGTCGGTGCCCGGCAGCTCACCGACGACGTTCCGCGATTCGGCCGCCTCCATACCGCCGCTGACCGTCAGGCGTGCTGTGTCCGCCCCTTCTTGCCGCCAGCGCCATGCATCCATATAGGCGACGTTGATTGTCGGCCGCGCTCCCAGGGAATTCGTATAGGCCGGAAACATGGCGTCCGTCAGCGGCACCGTCCCGGGAAAGCGAATGTCGACAAAGAGGAGGAACGCCGGCTTCGCCGTCATCAAGCGTCGGTATGCATCGCGCGACTCGATGTGGCAACCAAGGTGCACCACTGCCTTGCCGTGAAGATGAGACAGGTCCGCCCGTTCATATTCCGCGGGTGCCTCGAAGAACACCAGGGGCGCCTCGATTGTCGCGCCGTCCGTACCGGGAGTATTGACGAAAAGGGAACAGGGAAACACCTCCCAATTGCCGCCGAGCTTGACGGCCAGTTCTTCGCCGGTAACGACACGGCTCATGACGGGAAATGATTCCATCGACACCGCGGCGCCGCCGGCCTTGAGTTGTTGGGCGCAATAATCGGCAGCCTTTTTATCGGCCGGCGTCCCTGCCAGTCGGACACCGATTTCTTCACACAGATACCGCAGGTGCGTCTGCAGTCGTTCGGGTGAGATGGCAGTCATGGGTATGGATCTCCCGAATAACTTGGTGTTCGGCAGTCCGTCAGCTGACGGATCGCCCTCCAAAAGGCGTCTGGTCCTACCGCACGGTAGAATTTCATATCGTAACAACCGAGCCGATACCGATGGATCGGCCTCCAGCTGACACGTCTCACGTTATTCCGCACAAAGGTGATCAGCCTCCGGCTGACACTCCTCACGTTTTACGCATCACGTTTCGGGATTCCCAACAGGTCGGCGTGCCGCCGGAAGTGCTGCTCGAGGCATTCAAAGTATTGGTCTTCGTGACGGTGCATGGCTGCGAAAAAGCGCGGACGCACCGCGGGATCGTTGAGAACAGTGCCGTAGGAGATGTGAATAAGCTGGCGGGACTCGTCCTTGTCGAGATAATCCGGCAGCCGATCATCGGCGACGGAATCCAGGGTTGGAATGCTGCCGAAGTCGGCCGTGATGTGGTACAGCTTCAAGGCGTCCTGAAAGCCCGCCTGCGCCGACCGATGAATATCGCGATACAGATCCGGCTCAACCTTGGCGATGACCCGGACGGCTTCCAGCCAACTGGTTCCCGCGGTCTTGAGATGGAAGCGGCAGTTCGTATGTTTGCCGACGATCGGGAAGACGCTGAACTTGTCGCTGCCGGAGTGGACGGAGATCTTGTAGTTGCCGTGGTTGCGGGCGATGGCGCAGTGGGTCTTGAACTGCGCCTCGAATTCGTTGACATCGCCGATATAGTCAATGCCCTTTTGAAAGTCCCCGATAAACCGCGGTGCCAGGGAGGTGAGTTCGACGCCCCGATGTGTCAATTCGGAAATGATAAACAAATGATGCGACGGCAGGGTCGGCGCCGTTGTTTCATCAATGGACAATTCCAGATCGAACTCATTACCGCGGCGCCGGCGAATGTGTTCATAGACTTCTTTCGCAAAATTAAGCGCATCGAGATATATGATGGCGCATCGCCGTGACTCGAGGGCACTGATGCTGATCGTTTCATCGTCGATCGTGAAGGTGGCGTCGGCGTATGCGTCCGTAATTCTGTGGCGGACGTCGGTGGGCAGATTGGTAAAGGCTTGATCGACTTGCGTCTTGGACCATTTCTCGGCGTCCGGGTTCAGGACCTCGGTCAGGTCGAGCGTAATCATTGCCATGCCGGCATCGATCGCCACATCGATGTCGGCAATCGTCTTCAGGTGATCGCCGTCGGCGCCGTACCCATCGGTGAAGCCCTCCTGAAAGACCAGGAAGGTGACATCGTCAACGACGCCTTCGATATTACGTTTCGTCAACGTGAGCTCGCGCGTCGACTGCTGGGCGAGAACGGGGCCGACCTGGTAGTTGCGCAGCGTGCGAATGTGACCGGCTGTGGCGAGGCCGAGACGGTCGCCGCAGCCGAATGTCGTCTGCCGGTCGCGCAGCGAGACCGGCGCCGTCCACGGCAGATGCGCCCTGAGCGCTAGAGCATTGGCGTGGCTGAACGGGCATTGTTTTACGGCCGGCCCGGCACTGTCGTCGACATCGCCGGCAAAGTCGCCGTTCAATCGATCGCGCCTGGCGGCCAGCTCGAAGAGGAACTTCGACTGGGCATCCCGGGCAATGCCCAGCGTGCTGTCGCCGAGGCGTACCAGAGATTCGGCATATACCGGTGCGTCCGCTGCGATCCGATCCTTGTGTTGCGCGAGTTCGGCAATATCATCGAATTCCGCGATCAACGGTTCGAGGGCATTCAGAATCGGGTTCATTCTGTGATCTCCTGTGACGTGAAGAGTGAAACGTGTTGGAGCGAAGCGGAAATCCGCCTCAGGCAGAAAGCGTGAGACATGAAACGTGAGACGTGTCAGCCGGAGGCCGATTCCGTGAGGGACGTTGTCCCGTCCGCCTGTGGCGGAAAACGTAAGTCGTGAGGCGGAGAAAATAAAGTGTTGTGAGTATTAGAAAGTTCAACTGCTGATAGAACTGTGGGATCCGGTCCGTCTGCATTCAACGGCCCTGGAGGGCGATTCTCCGGTTGACGGATATATACAACATGTCTGGCGTCCGATATCAACGTCCCCAATCGGCCTTGAACTGTCCTTATACACACAAATACTGCGTGACAAACGCGTCCTGCATGAAAGGAGCTTCGGTGCGGCCGGATTGGATTCCCGTTGATCGGCGGTCAATCGCAATGTGCGGTGCGCAGCAGCCGGCCCGCTACCGTCCGAATTTCACGCGCGCATTGTGCCGTTGGGCAAGGTGTTTCCGGACGTCATGTGATTGAGACTTGTCCCACGGAGATGTCAGGCCAAGCATCGAGTACGAATTACCGCGACGGAGTCGCGGATCACTTTGGGCAATGCGGCTACGGTTTATTTTCCATCTTCCCCCCCCGCTTCCGTGCATAGGGTCTATTACGGCCCAGGCGCCGGCGCCGGCCCGCCTGAAGTCGCCTTCACACGTGCCAGCAACACCTCGGCGAGCCGGTCGTCGACGCCCATAGGTTCGGTGACGTGGACTTCGACACCGGGGTGAGCGGCGGCAGCTTCTGCCGCCATGCGCGGGATATCGGCCGTCGAATGGCGGCCGGGGGAAAGAAAGAACAGACTGATGATGACGGTCTGAGCGCCGGCGGCGACGCAGCGATCGAAGGCGGCCTGAAGACTAGGCTCGGCCAGTTCCATATGGGCGGTCTCGATGGCGCTAAAGTCACCACCGGCTTTACGCCGCACCAACGCGACGACTTTCTCGAGCATCTCATTGGCCGCCGCCATCTGGCTGCCGTGGTCTATGATAATCAGTGCGGTTTTGGACATTGCTAGGGTTTCCGTTGATCTCCGATTTCGTGCACTCGGCAGAAACTTGAAACGGCGGATCAGCGGTTAACCGATTGACGCCGAATGGGTAGCGTTCGTGATTTCGGGGGTGGCCGACGACGACGTTTCGTACATGGTTGGCGCTTCACCACAGAGGGCGATCGGACGCCGAACTGCGGAGTTTCTTTCACACATAAGCCGCCTGCGTAGCGCGCGGTTCAGATGCTCCCAGGAAAGTAGTTCACTAAATCTTGTTCCCCACGGGAAAAAGTTTTTTTAATTCATTTACAAGCCT
>CAUZRT010000070.1:0-12238 GCA_963582235.1 Lentisphaeria bacterium | reverse complement strand
CCGGACACGGTATCGACGCCACGGACGCGGCCCCGGTCGACGGCGATCCGACGCACCGGCGTGTGCTCCCTGACGTCGACGCCGATGGTCTTCAACCTTGCAGTCAACGCCTTCAGTAATCTCGGGCTTCGTACCTGGGCGATCTGTGGCGCCCACAAGGCTTCGGTCACATGCCGCGACAGAGCAGGTTCCATTGCCGCCAATTCCGAGCCCTGAACGGAGATAAGTTCCATGTCATATCGGCGTGCCCATGCCAAGGCGACGGCTTGGTCATCCGCGTCGAGCGTCAGCTTGCCGCACGGAATCCACTCCGGATCGATACCAACGGCCTCGCGCAGCTCCTTCGCAATGCTGGGGAAGGCATGCCACCCGAAATGAACGAGCTCTGATACGGCATCCGGACAACGCCACGGATACAGCGGCGACAGGATCCCGCCGCCCGCCCAGGAGGACTTCTGCCCGATCCCAATTCGCTCGAGCAAGGTAACGTCAGCACCCGCCCGCCGCAGCTCGAGGGCACACATGGTTCCAATGACGCCACCGCCGACAATGATGATATCTGACATCGGCAAAAAAAAGCCCCCCGCCATTCGACGGGGAGCAGCATGAACTGATTAAGTTAACCGGCTTGGCCGGGGCTTTGAGAGATCGTTCTCGGCCTTAAAAAATACAAATTCACGATTGAGTCAAGTTTCTTGAGACACCCCTGACGGGGTGCGCAAAGTCATTTGCCCGGCGCCGGGCGGCTTATGAAGGTGACCGACTTCATGCCGACCTCCATTTTGTCCAATGGGATCTCGTGCATGCCCACCAGCATTCCGAACTGAAAAGCAGCCGCAACCTTGAAGCTGTCGTGCCATGAGATCGTCGTATCATCGTTGAACGTGACAGTGATCTCAGGTTTGAGTCTGAGGCTGTAGAACTTCGAACCGGCCATCGAAAGTTCGACCTGATATTGCAGCACGAATATCACTTCACCCAACGGAAAATAATCGTCCTTCTCTTCGTCCTCGGGTTCGTCCCCCTTCCGCGCCCCGGGCCGACGCGGTTCGAAGCGGGGATCGCCAAGGCGCGGACGCGAATCCGGCGGGCGCCCGAATTCTCCGGGAAACGGCTGACCTGTGCCGAACCTGTTCTTGGGACCCGGTTCTTCGTCGAGTTCGGGTTCCGGCTGGTTTTTCGGATCAAGGCCGCCTTTGTCGACTTTGAGGACCCGATGATCGGTATCGAACAATTCGTACAGGCCCTCCCCTTCTTTCCTGGGTGGTGTTGGCGACGTGACCCAAGCCGTAAAGCGCATGATCCGGTCATACTCTCCCATGACCGTGGGCACAATCATATCATCGAACGGAACCGTAGAGATGTACTTCGTATACTTGTCGCCGACATTGACGTCTGCCGGATCCAACCACCAATATGAGGCGTCGATCTTTTTGGAGCGCTCGAGTTTGGCCCGGTTATCTTCCTCCTTACGTCGCCGTTCTGCCTCGGTATGCGCCTTGTCAACCTCGCGTCCCAGGTGTTTATCCCGCGCTTTCTTCCGGATCGCCTCAAGCTCGACGCCGATTCCGTCCTGGTAGTCGATAGCACTCGCGACATGCTTGTTAGCCTTGCGCAAGAGGCTGCTCGATAAACGTTTAACGGTCTTACGCCACACCCTGAAGTCGTAGCGGCAGGATTTCACCTTGTACGAGTCCGTATCAATCGATCCGGCCCCCTCGCATGTGGGACAACGAATCTTCTGCGGCGCATCCGTCACTGCTTCGGCGTTCGCTGCTTCGGGAATTGTCTTCTCGCCAAAGCACTCGGGACACATCACGGTGTCGCGTGTGGCCTTCGAGGGACGCCCCAACCGTGTGGGCTTCACGAACCAGGAGCCGACCTTTTTCTTGATCAGCCACAAACGAAGTTTCTTTGCTATCGTCTCGAACGGTTCCTTGCCGAGATCCGCCTTTTTCAGTTTGAACTCGACACGCCGCCATTTCTCATTTGCGTATACCGCATTGCCGTCTCTCGGCATAGTCGCCGTGGTTGCCACACCCGTTTGATCAAGAAAAACGACTGCATCGCACGCTATGCCGACTCTGTTTGTAATGGTGACGTCGACCAAATTGCCTTGCTCGGTCAACTCGACCACGAGCTGAATCCGCTTATCCCCCAATTCCGAAAGCATCCAATATCGATTACCCAATTCAACGGATTTTCTGAAGAAATCGGCGGTATACCCGGCATCCTTATAGAGCTTATTTCGAAGGATCTCCTCACGCTTGGTTTTGCGCTGCTCCAATTCCTTGTGAAGCTGGTTGAGCTTGAGCGACAGCATGTCGGCATTAACGCCGCAAAAGAGCCGGTTGCGATCCATCTCGACAATGTCCGACAACAGGATTTTTCGCTCGCCGATGCGGGCCTGACTGCCGACGATCGCGCGAAATTTTCCGGTAACCATTCGTTCCCGCTTGCCCTGGCGCACGCGAACACTCACCTCCTCCCCGACCCTGTACGGGTCCGATAGCTGTTTAATTTCGTTTTCCGCCCCCTCGAACTCTGTCTTCATGCGTTCCGCAATTTGGTTCACGACGTCCTTCTGGAAGCGTTTATACGCTTCGATCGTCATGTCCTGCGGTTGCCCGAGCAAAGGCGCGGTCAAACAGATGCCGAGAATAAATCCCGCAACTGTAAGTCTCAATTGCATAATTCGAGCGGTGGCTATGTGTTGGTAAATGCAGTCTTCCGGGGCGACCGTCGTTGCGGGTTATCAATGTCTATTGATGGTAATCCGGCAGCGGACGGCATCATTCGTTATCTGTGTCGCGGACAACCCGCCTACCTCACCTCGGTTACGTTGACGACGATGCTGGCAATCGGTTTCGCGGCAAGACCGGTATCGATCAGGTTCGCCATGTAGATTTTACCGCTCCAGTGAGCCGCCACATCGGTGCCGTTCGTCCACTCCTTCGTTTCGGCGCCCGCCCGGACCCGGCACTGGAACGAATACTTTGATGCGTAGCCGTTGAAGTTGACGAACGAGCCGGTGTACTGCAGGTAACACTTTATTTTCTTCGCCTCGGTCTGGGTAAGGATCAGCCGATACTCCGGGAACGACATGGCCAATTTGGATCGCCCCAGTTTTCGCCTGGCCGTATCGATCGGCTTCCATTTTGTAAAAAAGGTGACCCGCTCGCGCTTCAAGCGGCCGAGCTGTCCCGGATCGTCCATGCGTACATTGGACATTATCTTCTTGACCGGCTCGTCATCGCCCGGATGGCGCCAGCTTCCGCCGGGTTCGTACGTGCGGTCGTCGCCCGGATGGCGCCAGCGGCCGCCGGGTTCGTACGTGCGGTCGTCGCCCTCGGACCGGCGCCGAACTCCCGACCGCGCGGCCGGTATCCATCGGTACCGGAGCGAGGGATTCTTCAGACGCTGCAGAATCGCTGCGAGTCCGGTAGCGGGGACGTCGTCCATCCTCGGCGGATCAGGATCTGTCACGTCCGCTTCGGTCGGCTCCGAACCGTCCTCTTGATTCTCATTGTCGTCAGGGCCAGGCTTTTTCTCGGCCGCTTTGGTCTCACGCCGCAACTCTTCTTCGATTTCGATGTCTTTGCGGAGCACTTCCATTTGGCCCTGAAACGACTGGGCCATATCCGCGAGTTTGTAAAACGTTCCGGCATCGACGGTCCGCAGCGGTACAAAGCCGGACTTGTGCCTGAATTTCCGGATGGCGAATGTCAGCTTCGCGCGCTCGGTACTCCCGTCCTTGCCCACTTTGGCGCGCCGCGGGAAACCGGGCTGCACGCCCATGATCCAGCCGCCGATGTCGGGCTGAAAGCATACGAGTTTCATCTCCTCGACGGCACTGTCGAGGAACGCCTCGCCCATTTCCAGTTTGCTGACGTCGAAGGTGACATTGCGATCTTTGGCCCGGTCACTGATCTTGCCATCCGTAATCTCGGCGTTGGTGGCAATTACGAGGTTCCCGAATCGCAGTACGAAGTAAAATTTTTCATCTCGCGGATTTCGCACCCGGATCTGCACCAACTCATGCTTTTCCGCCGCCGTACAGATTGCCGAAATCCTGCCGTCCTGCAATAATTCCCGGGGGCAAATATTGTCGTTCAAAAGTACGTGCCGTTCAAAGAACTCGACGCCATATCCCTCTTTCTTATAGGTTTCCCATCTAAGCCGTTTTTTCGATTTCTCCCACCTCTCGGCCAGTTCCTGCTGCCGCTGTTTAATGATCTTCGCGAGTTCCTTCTCGTCATTGTTCCACGCGAGTCGGTCGCGATCGTTTCGATCGATGTCGCTCAGAAGAATCTTCTTACTGCTGATCTTTACATAGGCACTGGCGACGATGCCGTTGAATCGCCCGGTCACAGTTTTGAGATTACCCCCCCTTGTGATCTTAATGGAAACGCGATCGCCAATGCGATACGGCTCACGGAGTTTCTCGATCTCCTCCATTTCCCTGGCGAATTCGCGTTTCAACGCCTTGGCAATCTCCTCCTTCGCCGTTTTTTCGAAGTTCAAAAACGCCTCGGCGGGAATGATCTCCTGTCCCAGTGAGCGGCAAACCAGCAGCAGCGGCAGGATGATAAACGCCAGTGTGCCGCGGATCCACGGCGAGACAACGCGGGCGGAAGCCCGGGCGCGCCACGCCGCTCGTGAATCGGTGTTGGTTTGAACTTCGCTGTGTGACAACGCGGGTTATCCTGTTTTTCAGGCCTCGCCGATTCCGGGTGGAGGCAAAAATTTCAGCGCGCAATTTAAATTCCAGTTAAATGCGCCAATCGTCCTGGAATCGACCGTCCAGTACGAGGGTGCCGGAACAATTCATTGCGCCTTCTGTTGCCGATTCGGTGAGTGCCTGTGATAAGTATGGAAGTTCAGCACGGTTTATCACGGCTTTAAACGCGGCAATCTAAATCCCCAAATGTAAAGATACAAACCGGCCCCTGGGCCACCGTCGGGAGACGACCCCAGAGTGCCTGAACGTGCGAACAGAAGCCCTGAAAGCGGGGCTGGTTTCGCAGCCGAAAAATTCTTCGCTGCATGGTGCCGATGGATAGATGGCGCGTATATTCATAGATGCGTTCCCATTGCGTATGACCTCAATTCGGTGAAATAGTTCAAGACATGACGTTCGAATTTATCAACGACCTGCAGGCATTCCTGAAACGGTCCGCTGGCGGTGACTTTGAAATCGTGCCGGAAATCTGCCCGCCGGAAATGACGGGTGACGTTACCATCAACTGTTTCCGCTTCGCCAAACCACTGCGGCGAAACCCCGTGGAACTGGCGATTGCCGTCCGCGATCATCTCCTGGACAACGACGATGTCAGCGCGGCAGAATGCATCAAGGCGTTTGTCAATGTGACGTTGAAAAATGACACGCTTTTCCGCGCCACCGTCGCCGACGAAGAGGCGCTGATGCAGCAGGCCCTGTTGCCGGCGGCGGAGCGGCAGCGGATGCTCGTTGAATACTCAGCGCCGAATACCAATAAACCGCAACATTTGGGACATGTACGAAACAATTCCCTCGGCATGGCCGTTACCGCCATATTGCGCCGTGTCGGACACGACGTTGTGCCGGTCAATCTTGTTAACGATCGCGGCATTCATATCTGCAAGTCGATGATCGCTTACGAGCGATTCGGCGATGATTGCTCACCGGCGTCGACCGGCAAAAAGGGCGATCATCTGGTTGGCGATTTCTATGTCAAATTCGATGAGGAATATCGCCGGCAGGTGGAGGAGTTAAAGGCCGCTGATCCCACAGCAGCCGATCAATCCGCCGAATCGCTTTTTCGGAAGACAGAAATCGGCCGGTGCGCACAACAGATGCTGCAGGCATGGGAGAACGACGATCCCGAGGTCCGCGCCCTGTGGCAGAAGCTTAATGGCTGGGTATTGCAGGGGTTCGATGAGACCTACGCCCGCATGGGCACCGAATTCCAACATGTGTATTACGAGAGTGATACCTACACCTCCGGTAGAGATATCATCCGCGACGGTTTGGAGAAGGAAATATTCTTCCAACGCGACGACGGGGCCACGGCAATCGATCTGAGCGAATTCAAGTTGGACACCAAGGTTGTTCTGCGCAGCGACGGCACCAGTGTCTATGTCACCCAGGACATCGGTACAACTGTATTGAAGCATCGGGATTTTCGGCCGGACGTCATGGTCTGGATCGTCGGTGACGAGCAGATCTTCCATTTCAAAGTGCTCTTCGCGATCCTCAGACGCCTCGGTTATTCATGGGCCGAAAACCTCCATCATCTGGTCTACGGCATGGTCAATCTGCCGAGCGGTCGGATGAAGAGCCGCGAGGGCACCGTGGTCGATGCGGACGATCTGTTTGACGAGATGGTGCGGCTGGCACGGCAGGCGACGCTCGAACGGTGCGATGGCGACGTTCCCGACGATCTCGAGAAGCGGGCCCGAGCCATTGGCATGGGTGCCGTGAAATTCATGCTATTGAAGGTAAACGCCAAAACGACCATAACCTTTGATCCCGACGCCTCCATCAAGTTCGAAGGCGACACCGGTCCGTACGTCCAGTACGCGTGTGCCCGCATTGCATCCATGCTGCGCAAGCAGGGCGAACATGATCTTGCGGCGGCGGCGGATTGGTCGCTGCTAGGCGAACCCGACGAGCGCGCCATCGCCATCCGTTGTGCGACGTATGGGGACGTGCTCAAAAAGGCAGCGCACGATTGGGATACGTCGCGCCTGGCAAATTACCTGCTCGATTTGACAAAGGAGTTCAGCCGCTTTTATAAGAATCATAGTGTTCTCTCGGCCGCGACGCCGGAACTTCGCCGAACGCGCCTGGAACTGTGCCGCCGGGTTCGACGCATTCTTGCCGACGGCCTGAACACCCTCGCCATCGATGCCCCCGAAGCGATGTAAGGGAGGAGTGGATTGGCAATATTGAAATGTAACTACTTATGCTTTTTCGCGACAACATCGAGCGCATGACAGGATATGTACCGGGTGAGCAAACGCTGGATCATTCGTACATCAAACTGAACACCAATGAGAACCCCTACCCGCCCTCGCCGGCGGTGTCAACGGTGCTCAGCGATCCCGAGGCGCTGCGTTTAAACCGGTATCCCGATCCCATCGCCGATACTGTTCGCGATGCCGCCGCGGCTGTGACCGGCACCGAACGCGAATGGATCATTGTCGGCAATGGCGGCGACGATCTGCTAACCATCGCTATGCGCGCCTTCGTGAATCAGGGGGGACGTGTCGCCTTTTTCGATCCCAGCTATTCCCTGTACCCGGTTCTCGCCGACATCCAGGGGGCCGTGTCCGTGGCTGTACCGCTCGCCGATGAATTTGATCTTCCGCATGACGTTCAAGATCGAATCGACGGCGCTGATCTGCTCTTTGTCACCCGGCCGAATGCGCCAAGCGGCAACGCCTTCGCCATCGATCGGCTTGCCGAGATCGTCACCGGCTTTGCCGGCGTCGTTCTGATCGATGAGGCGTACACCGATTTCGCCGCCGACAACTGCCTTGATCTGGTCAAGCGCCTGCCCGGCCTGATCATATTGCGCACGCTGTCCAAGGGGTATTCGCTGGCCGGGATACGCTTGGGCTATGCGGTCGCCGATCCACAACTTGTCGAGGGCATGATGAAGGTGAAGGACTCCTACAACGTAAACGGGATCACGCAACGGCTGGCGGCGGCGGCATTGCAGGATCAGACGCACATGGCCGCCAATGTCGACCGGATCTGCGTGACGCGGCAACGGACCACGGACGCCCTGGCCGCCATGGGGTTTCAAGTGTTGCCGTCGCAGGCCAACTTCATCTTCACGCGGCCGCCGCTGCCAGCCGCGCGATTCGCACAGGATCTTCGGGACAACGGCATACTGGTCCGGCATTTCTCAGACGGCCGTGTGAAAGATTACGTTCGTGTCAGCATCGGCACCGATGAAGAGATGGACGCGTTCCTGAATGTTACCGAGAAGATTGTGGCCGGCGGCTGACAGGGTCGAGCCTGGAAAAACAATTTCCCGCAGAGGCTTTTTCTAGCATAAATGCAGATTGATGGATCTATTCTCGGGAACCGGCTGACTAAGATAAGATTGTTTTTACGGAGTCCGCAAAAACAATGCGCTGCGCGCGTCGTCTTCTTTGTCCTCAATAAGCGCCTACTGCCGAATTTGTCGATGAATCCAAAGTCGAAATCTCCTCGTTCTCTCCTCCGCCCGGCCATCGCTGCTGTGTTTGTCGCTGTGTTCTCGCCTGAATTCCCAGCTGGCGCCGGCGACGGCTGGGAATTCGAAAGGCACCGTGGCCCGCGCGGCCGCATACGTCAGCAACAAGGAGATTCGCAAGAAGCTGGCGGAGTTAATGATCCCGACGTTTCAGATGGAGCGCGTACGCGTCAAGGATTGCCTGCGCCACCTGAAGAGAAAGTCTGAGGAACTGGATCCCGAGAACGTCGGCATCAATTTCTTTCCCGCCTGCCGGCGATCATCGCTGAACCGCACCCCGTGACCATGGATTTCACCAACGTTCCCCTGGGCGAGATCATCCGCTATGTCTGCATGGGATCCGGGCTCGACTACTGCATTGACGACCACGCCGTGATCATCATCGATCAGAAGCGCGGAGCCGGCAAGAAACGGCAAAAAAAGGCCGCCGTTAGCTTATACAGCTAACGGCGGCCCCGGTTACACTGGGAACACGTCTCAGTCTACCATCGTTCGCGTCTACCGCCACCGCCACCGCCACCGCCACCGCCACCGCCACCGCCGCCGCCGCCGCGGCGGCCACCGCCACCGCCACCGCCACCGCCACCGCCGTCGCGACGCTCCTCGGCTTCATTGACGCGCAACGCACGTCCTTCATACTCAAAACCGTCAAGCGCTTTCATCGCTTCACCGATGTCACTCAATTCGACGAAGGCAAAGCCGCGCGGGCGGCCGGTGTCACGGTCCAGAGGCAGTGCTAAAGAAAGCACTTCGCCATAGGGCGCAAACAGGTCACGGACTGCGTCTTCACTGACGCTATAAGGAAGATTCCCCACATACAACTTCTTAGGCATTACAATAATCCTTGGCAAAATAACATGTTACACGGCGAAGCGCGAGCCACGCCGTTCAATAACCTCGTGCCGAATAATTCGGCGTTTCGGAAGGCAAAACGGGCGACCGTGACGGTCTCCTAATCATCGATTCACGGGAAGTTGCTCGTTGGGTTGCGATTACGGGGTGAGTCAAAGAACGATCGAGTACGACCGCACACTTTCGTTCTCGATGCCTATGTTAGCTGCCGTTCCCCGGGATTTCAATCCCAGTGGCAGGATAATTTTTATATATCAATAATTTTCGAACAACTGGGTTGAACTCGATCAACTCGGGCAACACATCGGGTCATCGGACGAAAACGACTGAGTGACCAACCGTCCCTTTGTTGGTTTCGAAGTCATCACCGGCGATCGCCTAACTTGACGAAGCGAAGCGGAATCCGGGTTAGGTGAATCGGCATTGTTCTCTCCTGACGTGCTGCTTCGACGATCAACCATACTCGTGCCCCGTCTTCGTGCCCCGCAGCTCATCCAACTGATTCTCATTAATGAAAGCAGGATCCAGGACTAATTTTGTCAAAGCTTCCAGCGAAAATCTGATAGGAAATTGCTTTCCCCGGTCAGTTGTACTGGTACTCGGTAGGGCCCGAAATATCAAGGATGGGCACAATGATGGTACCGACTAACGTGCCTGTACGGGATTGTTTGGCCGCCAGCGTACAAACACCACCTAAGTCATTCACTAAGGCGATTCCATGGAACGTGGAAAAGTCGTCACTCCGCCATGTCTCGCGATGCATGGCAAGCCAATCCCGCATGCGGGACAGGCAGAACCCGGCCTCCTGGCCGCACTGCTGTGCTGTCGACACGGCGATGCGATCTTCGTCTGTCGCATCTATCCGCCGGCTATCGTTGCGGGAAAGATACCGATACACCAACGGATTCGCAAGGATTCATATCCCATCCGTTAACAGGGAGGCGAAAATTATTTCGGAGGGGTGACGGCGAAAAAAACTCGGATTCTGCGTGCGGTCGGCGGCTGACCGTGACCCCCTGCCGAAATACCTGCAGAAAGTCGTTGGTGTAAAAATTGGTGCAACAAAGTGTTTCGTAGCTGCGATTATACGCTATTAACTGTCATTACCTAAAAACGCGGGGAGGCTTGACATATAAGCGGGAAGTGGTGGAGCATATCGGATTCGAACCGATGACCCCTTGCATGCCATGCAAGTGCTCTAGCCAACTGAGCTAATGCCCCCAAAAAATATCGCCAGCGAGAATTTTTGATCAGCCAATGAAATAACCGCTTTCGAGCAGTTCGTCCACCTGTACGTGGTAGGTGTGAAACATGCGTTTCAATTCGTCACGCATCTTCTCGGTCGCCAGAAAATAGGTATTCAGCTGGTCGTAATCGACCCGCGGGAAGGCCAGCGAATATACGGCGCGGCCGGTGTCCCGATCGAAGGCGAGAAAGCTGATCTCCGTGTCCGATGAATTCCCGAAATTGTAAAGCAACTCGTGCCGGATCGCGTCCAGGCCCTCGGAATTCTGATACAATTGATATTTGACGTACTCGATGATCCGGTCGTCAAAGCCTTCGCGGCTCAGGGCAATCTTCTCGATGAAACTGCTGCGCCGGGTCGCCAGGCGGCAGACCGGCCTCTCGTCCTCGTCAAAGTCATCAAAAATGCGTTTATACAACTCGTCCATCTGTTCCAGCGCTTCGTTCAGCTTGTCGGTGATTGAGCGCGGTATGAAATAGACGAGGTACCGGTTGGCGCCATCACGATAGAGGATGGGCGTCTCGAAAAGATACTGCGTATTGCAGATTGTACACCGGGTCGTGTTCAAACTGCCGTCTATCAGCCGTGCGAGATCCTCACTGCCCTCGTGAATGAGGGTTACCGGATCGAAGTCATTCTCTGCCTGGCAGTTCGGGCATAATACCGTTGTCGTTCGATTTACCATCGACAAGTTCTGCCAATTTCCATTCATGTACGGCGAATGACGCCAGCCCCCCGCCGCCGGTCATCGCTGTGCTTCGTCAAAATACTGATATTCGTGACCCCCTTAAGGTGTCAGCAATTATATGGAAAATCAAGCCGCAAGGCCCTACGTGTTTTCGCGGAGTCCGCAAAAACAATGCGCTTCGGGCGGCGCAGACAACACGTCATCGTTCACTTATTCGGTCACTTAATCGACGACCCACGATGCCGTTTTCGATTACGTTCAGCCGCCAGCAAACGGATGAACGACGACGATCCAGATCGATCGTTGGGTCCCGCATGCGGGACCCAACAGCCTGGCCCATCGGGTCAGGCACGATCCCGCCGAGGCGGGATCGTGGCAGCGCTTTGTCGATGCGCCTTAAGTAGTGGCTGAACAAAAACCCGCGATTCCCCAACTCGCGGCGGGGGTCCGCCATTGCTCCACGCTCAATCTGACGGCAAACGAACCCACTTGGAGCGTCGGCGGGCCTCCGCCGAGGGGTATTCGTTCAGGCACTAAGTAAACGCCTAATTCTTGCGGACCATCCGAAGTGCCAGAACGTAAACTGCAAGGGCGAAGAGCAGGAAGTAAACGATCGAAACCCACGCAGCTGCACCGGCGGACACGACGCCGTCACCGCCCGCGTAGAAACAGGCGCGCATCAGATTAAGAGCATGGGTCAGCGGGTTGATCTGCATCAACCAGTACAGCCAGACCGGCGTGCCCTCCAGAGGAAAAGCGGCGCCGGAGAAGATCCATAAGGGAAAGAGGATCACACTCATCAGCGCGTGATATTCGTGAGTCGACTTCAACGGCCAGGCCAGGACAAGGCCGACAGTCGTCAGACCAAAGCCGGTGATGAACATCCAGCAGCAGAGCATTACGAAGCCCGGGCCGGTCAGCGAAATCCGGATCAGGGGTGTGAAAATGACGATCAAAAACAAGAGCGCCTGCAGCATCCCCAGGATTGTGCCGCCGAGTACTTTCCCGAGGACGATCGCCGAACGGGCGACAGGCGCCACCAGCACGGCCTGCAGAAAGCCCTCACGCCGATCTTCGATGATCGTGATCGTGGAAAAAATGGCCGTGAACATCAGGATCATCATAATGATGCCCGGGTAAAAGTATTCGATGTAATCGAGACCGGCGCGACCGCCCGGGTAAAACGAGGCGTTTAACCCAAATCCGATAAATATCCAGAACAGC
>CAUZRT010000069.1:0-12245 GCA_963582235.1 Lentisphaeria bacterium | reverse complement strand
TATTGTCAGCAGCCAGAACAGCGTGCTCAACACGTCCTTTCGTTCAGCCACCCAGGCCACCGACTCGACGTGCAGCGGATGCAGAGCAAACAATGCAGCCACCATCGCGCTCGCCCACACGTTCCCCGTCATACGTCGAAGCAGATGCAGCAAAAGAAGCGCGTTTGCGATATGCAGGATGAGATTGGTCAAATGATGGCCGGCGGATCTTAGGCCGTAGATCTGGCAGTCGAGCATCAGCGAAAGCCACGTCAGCGGATGCCAGTTGCTGCCATGACCCGTCGTCAACGCCCAGGCTATGCCGTCCATCGTCAGCCCGGCCTGCACCGATCGGTTCTTGGTCACATAGACATCGTCATCGTAGCTGGTAAACTCGTGACCGAAAACACGGACATAGACCACAAACGTGACAATCGCCAGCGCCACAGCCACGCCCACAAACCGGCGATCCGTTTTCTTCGCGGAAGATGCCTGTTGCCTCTTCTTTCGCGCCATCAGCGAATGCCCCCAGAGCCTCTTGAACGCGTCTTTTCAAGAAAGTATTCAGGCCTGTCGAATTCACTTTATTCCGTGCTGGCTCTTGTAAGCGGCCCAGTGGTCCTTCAGGTGGAGAAACTCCTCAAACGTGGGCTGCAGCAGGAAAGGATTGGTCGCTTTTTCGATGCCGATTGTTGACGCCGGTTCCAGACCAACATCGTGACCGGGATAAACCTTAATGTTGTCGTCGAGGGTCATGAGCTTCTCGTGAAGGCTGTGAAACTGCGCCTCCGCAGCCGCGCGGCTCTGTGTACCACCAATCGTACCGACGAACAGAGTATCGCCGGTTGCGATCTTGTCCTCGGCAAGAATACACATGCTGTCCGGTGTGTGCCCGGGCGTGTGAATAAACCGCAGTTTCAGGTTGCCGAGTCCGAGCTCCTGTCCGTCTTTCACAGAAACGTCAGCCATACCCGCGGGGGCATCTTCATGCAGAATTGCCGTCGCTCCCGTATCTTCTTTGACATAGTCATTGCCGCCGACGTGATCGTCGTCAGAGTGCGTGCAGATGATGAAGCGCAGCACCAGACCGAGCCCGCGTAGACGCTCGATCAAATTGTCGTGGCTATATGCCGGATCGATGAGTGCCGCCTGCGCCGTGCCCACGTCGCCGATGATGTACCCGAAGTTTCGATCGCCGCCAATGGGAATCTGCTCGAAAACCATGTTTCTCACTCCGTACTTCAGCCGTGAATTAAACAGTCAATATTCACATCCCCGCTTACCCCGCCGTTTCCTTCTGCAGCCAATTCAGGTAGGGCTGATGAGCCGCGGTTATCGACAAGGCCACGATACAGGGACAATCATAACTGTGTTCCGTCTTCACGCGGTCAATCAAATCCGGCAACAGTGCCGCCCGTGTCTTGGCGATGAGAACGGCTTCGCTGTCTTCACAGATCTCCCCCCGCCAATGATAGATGGACTCCATGCCGTCAATGACATTGACACAGGCAGCGAGTCGGGACTCGACCAGCAGCCGCCCGATCCGTCGGGCTTCCTCGCGATCCTTCGTCGTTATGTAAACGAACCTGAATTCCGTCACTCCACAATCCTCGGTTCCCTCTCTACCTAGCTACTCGCCGTTTCTGCAGAAGGTAAAGTAACACCAATACGGCAATTCCGATAAGATACGCCCAATACCGATTCTCCGGCGCCATGCCGCACCATTGGGCGATGAGGCGTGGTTGCAGCATGATCAAGGTGACGCCCAAGAAAAACGGAATTTCCCAAAGCCTGTTGCGAGTTACAAACCAGCCCTGTGTCGCGGCAGCAAACGCGAAGGTGCCGACACAAGCCATGACGAAGATAAGGATTCCCTGGTCCCAGCGATGAATGCCGTGCAGTATCAGATCGGTGTTAAAAATGAACATGAACGGCAGAATCGCCGTCCGTATGTCATAGATGAATGCCTGGATTCCCGTTGGGATCGGCGGCGACTTGGCTATAGCGGATGCCGCGTAGGCAGCCAGCCCGACGGGCGGCGTGTCATCGGCCAGGATCCCGAAATAGAAACAGAACAGGTGCGCCGCCATCAACGGCACAACGAGACCGTAGGCGTTCCCGACGACGACAATAACCGGTGCAATAAGCGTTGCCATGACGATGTAGGTTGCCGTTGTCGGCAGGCCCATGCCGATAATCAGGCTGGCAAACGCCGTGATGGCCAACAGCAGAAAGATGTTGCCCATTGAGATTCGCTCTATGATCTGGGTGATCAGCCCCCCGAGCCCCAGCGAGACGACACCGACAATGATCCCCGCCGTCGCCGTTGCCAGAGCCACGGTCACCATGTTACGCCCGCCGGCGGCCAGGCCCTCGAGCAGTTCCATGAGCCCTCTCTTGAAGGCCGGCCAGACCGGCTCATGGCGGCGAAGCGACCGCCACGCGTGCTGCAGCAGCATGATGACACCCAACACCCAGACCGCGTGAAACGCCGCCAGTTGCGGTGAAACCCGGGCGATGACTAACTGGTACAGCAAAAAGGCCAGCGGAATAAGAAAATGAAGTCCGCTGACAAACACCTTGAAGAACGGCGTCAAGTCAGCCCGTGGAATGCCGAGCAGTCCCAGCTTGCACGCTTCCAGATGTGTGATGTAAAACAGCGTTGCGTAGGACGCGAACGCCGGAATGGCCGCTGCCTTCACAACGTCCACATAAGGTACATTGACGTATTCGGCGATGATGAACGCGGCCGCGCCCATGATCGGCGGCGCAATCTGGCCGTCCGTACTCGCCGCCACCTCAATCGCCGCCGCTTTCTCTGCCGGGTACCCGACTTTTTTCATCAGCGGAATGGTGAAGGTTCCGGTGGTAACGATGTTGGCGATACTGGACCCCGAGATCATCCCTGTCAGACCGCTCCCCATAACGGCAGCTTTCGCTGGTCCGCCACGAAATGGTCCAAGAAGACTGAGCGCCATATCGATGAAATACTTGCCGCCGCCGCCGCGTTCCAGCATCGAACCGAAAAGGACAAACAAAAATATCGTCCGCACGGATACATCGAGCGGAATGCCGTATACCCCCTCCGTCGTCAGCGTCATCTGGTTCACAAACCGCCCCAGCGAGGCGCCTTTGAAGGCGATCAGCAGCGGCAGGTGCGGACCGAGAAACGCATAGGCTGTGAAAGCAATCGCGACCACCGATAGAGCCAGGCCGATGACACGGCGCGATGCTTCCAGCAGCAACACAATCAGGACAATGCCGATTACCAGATCCCGCACGATCGGATCGCCGGATCGGGTGCTGACGCCGGCGTAGTCGAGCCACAGGTACAACGCGGCGCCGGCAGCGACGATACCAAGCAGGTAGTCGATCACCGGAATCCGTCCGCTAACGGCCAGAAATTTCAGTCCGAATCGGGGCTTCCGGAGGCACGGATAACTGAGGAACGCAATGAGAATGGCAAAGGCAAGGTGGATGCAGCGTTTGGCCGTCGAATCGAGAGTCAACCAGCTTGCGATGGAGAGTTGAAAAAGCGACCAGGCGACGGCGATGACTGCGATCAAATGCCGATCCCAGCCGGTGGGCTTGCGAAGAACGCCCTCCTTGAACTCGTGCGGTTGCGCAGCCGTGTCGTCAACCGGGGACTGCCCTGCATCGATCCCTGTTTCTTCCCGGGTCGGTCCTTGTGTTTCCGAGCTGTTGTCGTTTTCCGATTGAGACATACGAATGCGATGCTGAGGGGGTTTTCTCAGGAATCCTCCGAAGAAGGATTCCTGGTCAAGACGCAGGGAAAATATGGATGTTTGGCAGACGGGAAAAGTAGTCTTACCGTACGGTAAGACGCGGCAGTCCCCTCGATGCAGGCAACCGGGACGCTCGCACGGCGTGCGAGCGCTATTTTGCCGCCGCGGGCAGCCGACGCGTTGACGAACGACAATCCAATGTCGCCGATTTCAATCGCCAAAGCTGCTTGGGCGACGGCGGTCGAAGATCTAAATGATGTTATTGTCTCGAGCCAGAGTCAGTACGGTGTTGCGACTGACCAGGTTCTGGCGGTAAGCCTGCTGCAGTGCTTTGTCCATCGTCACCATGCCATCCTTGGCGCCGGTCTCGATGGCGGCAAGAATCTGGTGGGTGCGGTTATCGCGAATAAGGGCCTGGATCGGCGTCGTGCCGAGCATGATCTCGAATACCGGCACGCGGCCGTCGCCGGTGAGCCGCGGCAGCAGTCGTTGGGCAACAACACCGATCAGGGATGCCGCCAACTGAGCGCGCACCTGATTCTGCTGATGCGCCGGAAACGTGTCGATAACTCGGTCGATCGACTGGGCGCAGTCATTCGTGTGTAACGTGGCCAGGACCAGGTGGCCGGTCTCGGCAGCGGTCAGTGCGGCACCAATTGTCTCCGGGTCCCGCATCTCACCTATCAAAATCACATCCGGATCCTGACGCAAAACATACTTCAGCGCATTACGAAATCCTTTCGTATCCGCATGCACCTCCCGCTGCTCGATCACGGCCTTGTTGCTGGTGTGGACATATTCGATGGGATCCTCGATCGTAATGATGTGGCACGATCGTGACGCGTTTATCTGGTTGATCATGCACGCCAATGTCGTCGACTTGCCGTGACCGGTCGGTCCGGTGACGAGGATCAGGCCGTGCGCCCGTCGCACCATCTCGAGGACGATAGGCGGCAACCCGAGGGATTCGGGATCGGGAATCTCCTGGGAAATGACGCGGATGGCCGCCGAGACGCAGCCCTTCTGATAGAAACCATTGGCACGAAAACGATATTTCTGCTGCTCCTCTTCCTCGCCACTGAGATTCATGGAAACGCTTAAGGCGAAATCAATCTCCTTCTCCAATTCGAACTGGCTTCGCTGTGCCGGATTGAGAATGCTGAACAGCAACTGCTGGGTATGGGCCGACGTCAAACATTCTAGGTTCAACTCCTGCAAGTCCCCGTCGATACGCAGCAGCGGCGCGGAACCGACCGTCACCAGAAGATCGCTGGCCTTGTGGCGAATGGCAGCGCGTAACAGGCTCTTCATGTTCGTCTTCGTTTCGCCCGTCTCATTGTCGCTCGATCGAAGCGAGTCGATGCCGGTTTCCATGCCTTGCACCGAGAGCAGAAATTCGTCCTTGTTGGTGGCCGCGGCAGCACCCGTTTCCATGGTGATCAGGTCGTTGCGAAACAAATCCGTTAACGCCCGGTTGAAGGTCTGCATACCTTCGACGCTATCGGCTTTCATCACATCCTCGATGGCATCCAGGTCGCGCGTATTGATCAGGTGGCGTACAATCGGCGTCGCCACCAGAATTTCCAATGCGGGGACAACACCGTAGCCGGACTTCCGTGGCAGTAGCCGCTGGGTCACGATGCCGCGCAGCGTGAACGATAGGTCCATGGCAATCTGATCCCGGAGCTGTTCAGGGAAATAGTTGATGATCCGGTCCAGGGTCTGCGTGACGTCGACGGTATGCATCGTCGTGACTACCAGATGCCCCGTCCTGGCGGCCGAAATAGCCGTCTTGATCGTGTCCAGATCGCGCAACTCGCCGATAAAAATAACATCCGGACTCTGCCGCACCACACGCCGCAGGCTTTCGCTGAAGCTTGATGTGTCGCTACCGACTTCACGCTGGCTGACGATGCTCGACTGGTCCTGGTGCACGAACTCGATTGGGTCCTCAATGGTCACGATGTGGCACGCGGCCGTGCTGTTGATGTGATAGAGCATGGCCGCCATCGTCGTCGATTTACCGCTGCCCGTCGATCCGGTGACGAGGACCAGGCCGCGCGGCGTCTCGGCGAATGCCTTGATTATCTCGGGCAAATGAAGGTCCGCGAACGCCAGGGCGCCGGACGGCACGCGCCGCACTACCATTGCCATATGGCCCTTCTGATAAAATAGGTTGATCCGATACCGGTTCTCGTTGTCCAGCGAAACGCCAATGTCCAGGTCGCGTGCGGACTCGAGCCGGTTCCGGATGTCCGGTGGCAGATGTTCCGCCAGAAACTCCAAGAACTCGCCCTCTTCGACCTCCCCGACGTCCAGCTTCTGGATCTCGCGCAGCACACGCATGTACGGCTTTTTCCCGACCGTGATGAAAAGGTCGGATGCATCCACCGTCTGCATTTCTTTGAACAGATCAATCAAATTCACAATTCGAAACCTCAGAATTTATTGGGAAACCAAGAAATTCTCATGGTAGGTACGCATGAACATGTATCTACCTTCGACACGCTGCGGGTTCTCGGTCTACAACCGGTTCAGTTCCGCAACGGCCTGGTCATACTCCCGGCGGGCAAGCATGCCGTGCACCCGCGAGTATTGCTCCGGCAGATCCGCCGCCTTGCCGCCGAAATAAAACCCACTCAGCCGGTTGGCGATGGGCTCGGTAATGTACGGATACAGGCAGAGCGCACCAATCCCTGCCAGGACGACGGTCCGCGGCACGGAATCAAAGCCCACGCCCATTGGCATGGTCACCACCGCCGCCCGCCAGAAACAGATCCCGACAATAATGCAAATGATGTGGGTGATCACTATTCGCTCTCCGGGAACTTAATCGTCCCCGTCCTCGATTGCACGGCGGTTTCGAGGACGAGAACGAAGGACGAGGACGATTTGTTGATCTCGGTACCCAAAACCTGCAAATGCGGGATCCCCCGCTGAATAATAATCCGTGCACTGCGGGTTGACCGGTACGTACGGACCTATAATATTTAACCGGTGCGTACGGATCTATAATATAAGTCGGTCACGGCATCACATGTATCCATGTATTCCCGAACATTACCGGTTGTCAGTCACCGGCGCCGAACAACGTTCCTCCCGGTACCGCAGTTGACGCTAACGTTCCAACCTTCCATTCACCATTAACCACCTTCCATTAACCAACAACCATTCCTCCTTCCCATGCCAGAGTTGCTTAATCGTTATCCCGATTTTTATCAGGACTGGGTCTTCGAGGCCTTGAGGCTACGGCCCGGCGACGAGATCTCCGACGCGATCCTCGAACCGTTGTCCCGGCTCAGTCGCACTTGGCTCGCCGGCGACCCTGAAGAACAGCGTTCATGCTTGAAAGATCCCGAGGCGCTACGCGCCTATACCTGTTACTATATGGCCATCAACATGCCGAAGCTCTGGTTCATGCTCGACCGCTGCCAGCCCGTACTCGAGAGTGTCCTCGCTGAGCAGCCGGAATTGAAAGTCGCTGAGCTCGGATGCGGGCCCGGAACCTTCCTGTGGTCGTTTCTTTTTTACCTGCAGGTCTGGGACCCGCGCGTGCTGGCGCGGCTGTCACGGGCTTCCGGAATCGATGACAACACGACGGCGCTCGAGACCGCTGAAAATCTGGCACGCGGCCTCCGCAACCGCGACGGCTTCGCCCACCTCCGACCGAACTTCATCCGTGGCAACTGGCGGCGGCACCTCGGCAGCGATGACGACGTGATCATCTTCGGCAACACGCTCACCGAGTCCAGCTTTAAGACACTCGATTGGGTCGAAGAGCTGCAAGCAAAAATGATTATCGTGATCGAGCCCGGCACGGTCGACAGCTTTCATCATATTCGTCCGATCCGTGACAAGCTGATGGACCTGGGCTGGCACATCAACTTTCCATGTACCAGTCATCACCCGTGCCCGATGAAGCCCACCAACTGGTGCCACTTCCACATCAACCGTTTCACGCGCCCTTACATTCAGCGCATGTCGGCAAAATCCGGACGGCTCAACCCGCGGCACAATTTCAGCGGCTTTGTCTTCTCGCGCCACGCCGCCCACGGACCGGACGAATGGCGGCTGTTGTCGACACTCCGGCGCGTCAAGCGTACCGGTATCCGATATGTGTGCGACGGCGAACACATGCGGGCAGCCGTGTTGGGCCGGCGTGACAAGAACGACGCGAATCGCGACTTTATCGATGCGGTCATCGGCGATAGGATCCGCATGCGGTTCGAAGCCGGCAAGGATGCTTTTCTCAAATCCAAACATATTCGCTCCGAAGACACCGTCGACATCACCGACACCTGGTCGCGCACTCGCGAATGATTAGACGCTTAGCGCGCAACTATTACCAACTAGTTGGTAATAGTGTTTAACATACTTATATAACGTAAATAACGCGGTAATTTCTAATGTTCATCGGCGCGTCATTGTTCATCTGCCGGCTGGCGGATTCACTTAATCTAAAACCACATCGTGGGTCGTCGAAGAAGTGAACGATAACGTGTCGTCTGCGGCGCGCTGCCTTCCCGCCTCAGGCGGGAAGCGCAATGTTCTTGCGAACTCCGAAAAGTCCTCCTATCCGTGGTCGCTTGCCGTCGCACCGACCTTCCCTCCCAGAATTCCAACGCTATCTTAACTCCAATACTCACACTCAGCCATTCTTCTAACCTTACCATTACTCCAAACCATGTATGGTTTCTGGGCAAAACTGAATAAGCCGATCATGGCCATGGCGCCGCTTTCGGGCGGCACCGACGCCGCCTTCCGGCCCATCATCGCCAGGTACGGCAAACCGGACATCCTCTTTACCGAGTTCGTCTCGTGTGTCGGCCTTTGCTCCCCTGGTCGTGCAAAGCTGCTTCCGGACCTCTGGTACTCGGAGATCGAGCGCCCCATCGTGGCCCAGATCTTCGGGCCACATCCGGATGCATTTTTGCAGACCGCCCAGCTCATTGTCGAGCTCGGCTTTGACGGTATCGATATCAATGCCGGCTGCCCCGACAAAAGCGTCGAAAAACAGGGGGCCGGGGCGGCCTTGATAAAGGACCCGCAGCGAATGCTTCAGATTATGCGGGCGACCCGGGAGGGCGCCGGCAATCTGCCGGTATCCGTCAAAACCCGCCTCGGCTATGACCGTGTAATCATTGAAGAATGGCTGGACTGCCTGCTCGGCGAAAAGCCCGCGGCCGTCACCATCCACGCGCGCACCCGCAACGAACTGTCGAAAGTGCCGGCACGCTGGGACGCTATTGGCCGCGCCGTCGAATTTGCAAAAGGGCGCGGGACGAAGACACTGATCCTTGGTAACGGCGATGTGAACACACTTTCTGAGGCGCAACGGCTGGCGGCCGCAACAGGGGTCGACGGGGTCATGATCGGCCGCGGTATCTTCGGCAATCCCTGGCTATTCAATCCCGATGTCGACGTCTCGGAAGTCAGTGCCGAAGAGAGATTGCGCGTCATGATGGAACACACGCGGCGATTCGAGACGACCTTCAGCAGTCTCAAGAACTTCGCCGTGATGCGCCGGCATTTCAAAGCGTACGTCGCCGGCCTCGACGACGCCAAGGCGCTTCGTGTCCAGCTAATGAAAACACAGAACGCCGATGACGTCGAAACCATCATCAATCGCTACCTCATTGAACAGGAGCAACCGGCCCTGCTTTGATGCACGGCGGCGGTTGCGTGGTTCTCTAAAAATATTTCTTTCTTTGCGTGGCTTTGCGTCTTTGCGTCAAGATTATCCCACTATGCATTCATTTCATCCTCCATCGAATCTTCGATGTGAATACCTGGTCGATCCCATCGGCGTCGATATTAGGGAGCCCCGGCTGTCGTGGCACCTGACGCATCCGCAGCGCGGCAGGCAGCAGTCCGCCTGCCAGGTCCAGGTCGCCGCTGATCCCGCGGTGCCGGCTGGTGATGTCTGGGACAGCGGCAAAGTCGAGGCCCCCGGCACCGGTCACATGGTCTACACAGGCGATCCCCTGACCAGTGCCACCAGCTATTACTGGAGGGTTCGTGCCTGGGACGACGATGATAATCCGAGCGATTTCAGCAAGCCGGCGCGATTCGACACGGCCTTCTTTTCCGAGGACGAATGGCAGGGGGAATGGATCGGCGGCGCCAACCAGCTGCGCAAAGAGTTTTCGCTCGCCGCGCCGCCGTCACAAGCGCATGTATTTGTCTGCGGTCTCGGTTATTGCGAACTCCGCATAAACGGCCGCAAGGCCGGCAATAGCGTGCTCGATCCGGCCTTCACAACCTATGCGAAGCGATCACTGTATCGGGTCTACGACGTCACGGACCTGCTTCAGGCCGGCCCGAACGCGCTCGCCGTGATGCTCGGCGAAGGGTGGTATGGCGACCGCATACTGCGACTGCAACTGATCGCCAGGATGACTGACGGCCAAGCCGTGACCATCATCAGTGACCTGGACTGGAAAGCGAAGCCGGGACCGGTCAACGCCGACAATGTGTATGACGGCGAAACCTTCGATGCATGTCTCGAAACGCCGGGCTGGGAGCTGCCGGGTTACGACGACGTGGACTGGCCGGGAGCCGCGGCGGCCACGCCGCCCGGTGATGCGCTTTCCGTGCAGATGATGCCGGCAATCGAGGTCGTTGATACGATCGTGCCGTTGGAGTTCAAGTCCGTCGAGCCGGGGGTTTACGTTTATGACATGGGCCAGAATTTCAGCGGCTGGTGCCAGTTGAAGGTCCGTGGCCCGCGCGGCACGATTGTCACCATGCGTCATGCCGAGCTGGTGTACGAGGACGGCTCGCTGAACACGGAAAACCTCGGCAGAGCACGGGCGACGGACACCTACATCCTGAAGGGGGACGGCACCGAGATTTACGAACCGAGATTTACCTACCACGGCTTCCGCTATGTCGAGCTCCGGGGCTATCCCGGGACACCTAAACTGGACGCCATTCGCGGGCGAGTCGTCCACACCGGCGTCGAGCCCATCGGCAGCTTTGCGTGTTCGAAGGAGATCCTAAACAAGTTGCAACGAATCATCGTCTGGGGCCAGAAGACCAACCTGCACAGCATCCCAACCGACTGCTGTCAGCGCGCTGAACGAATGGGCTGGACCGGCGACGCTCATGTGACCGCTGAGGAAGCGATGCTGAACTTCGACATGGCGGCGTTTTACACGAACTTCCTGCGCTGCATCCGTGACGAGCAGGGCGAAGACGGCGGCGTCGCCGATACGGTGCCCCACAAGGGCGGCCGCCGTCCCGGCGATCCGGCCTGGGGCGCCGCCTATCCGCTGATCTGCTGGTACATGTACCGGCAGTATGGCGACCGTCGCCTGCTCGAAACCCACTACGACGGTGTCAAGGCCTGGGTCGAGTGCCTCCGCGCCCAGGCGACCGACGGCATTCTTGAGCTCAGCTATTACGGCGATTGGGTCGCCGTCGAGAACACACCGGGCAACCTCGTGTCCACCTTCTATTACGCCTACTCCGCAAAGATCCTGGCCGACATAGCCTCAATACTCGGCAATAACGAAGATGCCGGTGCCTATGGGCAGTTGCTGGCCGACATCAAGGCTGCGTTCAACAGGAAATTCTTCGATGCCGAAGCCGGCACCTATGCCAACGGCACCCACACCGCTGACGCCTTGGCGGTTTTTCTCGAAATGATGCCGGGAAACAGCATCGGCGAGCTGACCGGTGTCGGCACCCATCTCGCCCACGATATCCTGTATCGCTGCAACACTCACGTACGCACCGGCTTCATCGGCATCAAATATGTAATGGAGGTTCTGAGCCGGATTGGCCACACGGCGCTGGCTTACGATCTGGCGACACAGACCAGCTTCCCGAGTTGGGGATATATGATTGAGAACGGCGCCACGACCGTTTGGGAGTTGTGGCATAACAAGACCGGGCCGGGGATGAATTCGCACAACCATCCCATGTTCGGCAGTGTCGGCACGTGGATGTATCGGACCCTCGGCGGCATTGACCAGGCCGAAGACAGCGCCGGCTACAGCCGGATCCTGATCGCGCCGCAGATCGTTCGTGATCTCCAGTGGTGTTCCGCGTCGACGGAGACGGTGCGAGGCACGGTCGCCTGCGCCTGGCATCGCCGGCGGGACGGCGTCATCATGGATGTCACAATTCCGGTCGGCAGCGAGGCCGACGTCCGCATCCCGATGCTTGGACTGCGGAATGTATTATTACATGAGGGGGACGAGGTGATCTGGCCGCGTGGCACGTACCGCCCGAGGGTCGACGGCATAATAAGCGCCCGGGAGAGTGAGGCGTATGTCCAGATTGCCGTCGGTCCCGGCCGCTATACCTTCCGCCTCGAAGGCAGTTGATGCCGCGGCCAATGCGCGCGAAGAAGGATTGCGAAAATAATGAATCCCACTGATTTGAAACGACCGGGAATCGGGAACAGGCGCCCACAGATATAACTCCACGGATGCGGAAAGATTATCTTGACACCCTTTCTCGTCCTAGTGTTCCTGCTCACAATCGTCCTGCCTTCTATTTCGTGAGTCATTC
>CAUZRT010000068.1:0-12361 GCA_963582235.1 Lentisphaeria bacterium | reverse complement strand
TCAAAGACGTTGATAAATATAAGAAGAACCTCACTGCGGAGCAGAAGAGCCGGAAAAGTAGAACCTATGAGGGTCACACGGCCAGAGGCCGTGGATTTAGAACGATTAAGTTTCTGAGTAGCGTCGCACTGAACCACGTGCCGGGCGCCCGTCCGTATTCACTGATTCCGCTGCATCCGCTTCTGCCGCTCCCGGATTATCTTGCCGAGGCGAGTCCTGCTTTCTTCCCGGATCTTCAGCGGTGTATATCCAGTTGCGTAGTCCGCAAAGCTGTCCACTTCTCCTGCTATGCCCGGTCGCCGCCGCGTTTTGCTGGCGGCACCGGCGCGGGAATTTTTCGATCTCGGATGCGTTTTGTAAACTCTGCCGTGGGTCCCCATCTTCTCGGTAAGATCTTTGACCTCCGACAGCATCCACGCGTCGTTGACCTTGTGCCATTTCTGCTTCATTCTCCACGTGACGTTGTCGAATTTATCGATGCCGATATGAATACGAAGGCGGGCTTTGACGATGGCGATGACGTCACCGCTTTCCTTGAGTTTGATGACGGACTCGACCGTCGTATAGAAGTTGCGATGGCTTGGAACGCCCCGCATTGATTTGATGAACATGATCTTGCCGTACGCTTTGTTCTTCTGATCCCGAAATTTGCCGCCGTTGACGGCTTCATAAATAAATTTATTTGTCATCATCTTCTGCACGCTCTTCCAATCCCCCTTTGCAACCAATGCCGTGAAGCGTGAGATCCGCTGCTTGACAAGCTTCTTCTGGTTTTGAAATATCGTTAAGAAATCGCAACCGCTGAACAACAACGGGGAGATCATCAGAACACAGAGAAAACGACGACACCGCCGGTGATTCCGTCTCACTGTTTGCCTCCGGTTGGGGGGATGCACACTTGGCATTTGGCGACCGATTTGATGAGTCCGCCAAGCGACATTAATCTGGCCCGAAAACCATCGATTTGCAACTCGGCCGCGCCGGCCGCATTGATTTGAAAGGCATTCGAACTATGGTAACGGCTTATGTACAACCGGGTGTCATTCTATACCTTTGGCTGCCGTCTCAACCAGGCAGAGACAGCTGCCATACAGCGCTCCTTTGAGGACCGGGCCTACAGCGTCGTCGATTTCGGCCAGACTGCCGACCTCGTCGTCGTCAATACCTGTACGGTCACCGCCAATGGCGACGAAGACACACGCAAGCTGGTCCGGCGAATCAATCGGACGAATCCCTATGCAGACATCGCCTTGATCGGGTGTCAGGCCCAGTTGCAGGCAGAAAATCTGACGCACCTCGACAATGTGCGCTGGGTCGTCGGCAACGCCCAGAAAATGAACCTGGCGGCGATCATCCGGATGGGCCAACCGGCGGCGACACCGTTCGTCGATGTCTCCGAGATTCCGCGCACCGACTTTACCATGCCGGTGCCGGCCGTCGACCGACATCACACGCGCGCCAACCTCAAGATCCAGGATGGCTGCGATTTCTACTGCTTTTTTTGCGTCATTCCCTATGCCCGCGGCCGTGCCCGTAGTCGCCAATTCGACGACATTGCCCGCGAGGCACGCGCCTTGGTCGCCGCGGGTCACCGTGAGATTGTCCTCACCGGCGTGAATATCGGTACCTACCGGTCCGAGGCGCGAACCTTTCTCCATGTCGTGCAGGCACTGACTGCGATCCCGGGACTGGCCCGTTTACGCGTATCGTCTATCGAGCCGACGACGATTCCGTGTGAGATCCTGACGCTGATGAGTTCGGAGTCGACGCTATGCCGCTATTTGCATATTCCCATCCAAAGTGCCAGCGATGAGATTCTGTACAGAATGAATCGTCGCTACACAGTTGGCGAGTACACGGACTTCTTACTGGCCGCACAGCGCCGCGTGCCTCATATTGGGCTCGGCACCGACGTCATTGTCGGATACCCCGGGGAATCCGATGGTCATTTCGATGAAACCGTCGACCGCTTACGCGGCTTGCCGCTCGCATATTTCCACGTGTTCAGCTACTCGGAGCGGGAACAGGCAAAGAGCCGTATTTTCCCTGACAAGGTCGCGCCACGGCGCATCACCGAACGCAGTCGAATTCTCCGCGAATTGAGCAGTCGCAAGCGGCGCGCGTATATGGAAGGATTCATCGACCGGGTCGAGGACGTGCTCTTTGAACAACGGAAGAAGGGCGCCTGGTCGGGTCTCACGGACACGTACATTCGGGTTCATGTGAAATCTGAGTTGGCGCTGGAGAACGAAATCCGGCCGGTCCGCCTGGCGGCGGTGAACGGCCAGGTGATGGTGGGTGAGTTGATGTGATTCCGACTGGGACAGTGTCCTGGTGCTCGAGGCGGGACTCGAACCCGCACGGGTTTTACCCCACTAGGCCCTCAACCTAGCGCGTCTGCCAATTCCGCCACCCGAGCGATTCAGCAATCGGCATCCTGAATCGGTGAAATATCGCGGATCATATTCAACACTTCCAAGACCGCTTCGATCGATTGCGGACGGTCCCGGCTATTCTTCGCAAGACAGTTATCAACGACTAATATATCCCACTCTTCCGGCAAGTCCCGGCGCACGGAACACATGGGTGCAGGAGTCGCGGTAAAATGCTTTCGCATCAGCTCCATGGCATTGGCGGCGGTGAACGGCGGCTTCCCGGTGATCAGGTGATACATGGCGGCGCCGTATGAGTAAACGTCGGTCGCCGCGGTGACCGCACCGCCCTCGAACTGCTCGGGTGCCATGTAAATGGGTGTCCCCACCGAGTAGCCGGTCTGCGTCAGGCGGGCGTCGCCAATCTTGACGGCAACGCCGAAATCACCCAATTTTACCTCGGCGTCATCGCCAACGTAAATGTTCTTCAGCTTGATATCGCGGTGCACGATGTTGGACTTGTGAATGGCACGCAAGGCCAGGGCCACGCCTTCCGCGATCCGCAGGATTTCAGCAATCGCGATACGCGGCGTGTCTTCAAGCAATGCGTCCAACGTCCGCCCCTGAACGTACTCCATGACGTAGTACGGACACTCCGCGTATTCCCCCTGGTCGACGACGCGCAACACATTGGGATGTTCCACTTCCCGCATCATCTCCACTTCAGTGACGAAGCGCCGGACGATGTCCTCATCCAACGAGGCGTACTTCGCCAGCATCTTCATGGCGAACGTCTGCCCGCCAACGATGTCTTCAACCTTGTAAATAACGGCGCAACCGCCCCAACCCAGTGAATCGATACACTGATAATGATTGATCTCGTCGCCGATCGACGGCATCATGTTGCGATACCGTGTCCCGGTCGTGCCGAATTCCTTGCCGACGCTGTGCAGCCGGTTGAACTTCTCCTTCCGCTCCAGCAAAGCATTGACCTTGGCGACAAGCTCGTCGAAATTGATCGGCTTTGTCAGGAAGTAATCCGCCCCGGCTTCGATGCCGCGCACATGATCGTACCCGGAGACGAGGATGACGGGCAAAAACGGGGAAATCGCGTTCTTTATCCAACGGCAGACATCGAAGCCGTTTATGTCCGGTAGAATGACATCGAGAATCACCAGCTCAATGTTCTTCTCGTTCTTTCGCTTCGCTTTGTTGATGTCTTTTCCCGCATGGGAAATGCCGAGGAGATCCAACGTCTCGGAGCCGCTGTGGACGGAGAAAAGACTTTGGAATCCGTTCTGTGTCAATATGTGACTATAAATCTCCAGGATGTTCTTGTCGTCATCGACCAAAAGGATCGGCATGTCCTTATGTATTGCCATAGCGGTTGCCTGTCAGATGCGAAATCGTCGGAATTGGTCGCATCTCGCGTGCAACTGCCGGCCGTCTGGCGAGTCTTGGCGGGTGGCATGGTTGCAGCTGCGGTCAGCGGCACTGGTGGGCCGATACAGAAATATTTACGGCAATCTGAAGAATACATCAATTTGCTCTGCGTTCAAGCTTTACATAACGGTGCGTTTGTATATCCAGAGCCGTTCGAATATACTACTAACTTCTGGAGACCTGCAAACAGGACACTGTTCCTTTGACGTCAGGAAGAGGTGTGAAATGTCTGGACACAGCAAATGGTCCACTATCAAGCACAAGAAAGGACGGGCCGACGCCAAACGTGGAAAAATTTTTTCGCGCCTGAGCAAGGAAATCATAATGGCAGCCAAATCGGGCGGCAAAGATGTGGACGCAAATTCGCGGTTGCGCTCGGCAATTAACGCGGCCAAGGCCGTCAACATGCCCAATGACAACATCGACCGTGCCATCAAAAAGGGCGCGGGCGAACTCGGCGACGCGATATTGGAAGAACTCAGCTATGAGGCATATGCCCCCGGAGGTGTCGCCATCGTGGTTGACTGCCTGACCGACAACCGGAACCGGACCGCCGCAGAAATACGGCTGGTCATCACCCGCGCCAACGGCAACCTTGCCAGCAACGGCTCCGTGGCTTGGATGTTCCACCGCAAATCACAATTCGTCATCGAGGGCGAGTATGCCAACGAAGAGAAGCTCATGGAACTGTGCTTCAACGCCGGCGCGGATGTAGAAGACATTATCGTCGACAACGACATCGCCACCGTTATCGCGCCGCCGGAGGCGTTCGATGAGATAGTTACCGCCCTCGAGTCCAAAGGTATTGTCGCGGCACAATCGAGCATTTCCAAAGTACCTGAGAACGAGGTACAGGTCACCGAGATTGACACGGCCAAGAAGATTGTGCGCCTCTTGGATGCACTCGAGGAAAATGACGACGTTCAAGACGTCGTCTCCAACGCCAACATTGACGATGCCGTTCTCGAGCAGTTGGCTGCCGAAGACTGAGTTGCAGATCGTCGGTGGGCCGCGTGGGCTGCTTCAGTAGCGATGACATCCTCGTGACATACGCTGTGGTGTTCATCCTTCGGCCCTGCCGCGGCGGCGGCGGACGACGAGCCAATTCGTCGTCCGCAATTCGCGTGTCCCGGCTTCCCGAAATTCACGACCGGCTGCGGCCGGCCCCGCACGATCGGCACAGGTGCCGCCCCGTCATCCCACAGGGCATCCTGTCCGATGACGGCGAGAAGCCCGAATCCCGAGTGCCCCCGCAACAACCAAATGATAATTATCGGTATCGACACTGCCCTGCGTTGCACGGGCTACGGCGTTGTTGAAATGGACGGCAAGCAGTTCCGGGCTGAGGACTGTGGCGTCATCAGGAACCGGCCAATGCTCCCGGTGAGTGAATGCCTGCGGCGGCTGGCGGGCGGAATTGAGGAACTGATCGAGAACTTTCATCCCGATATCGCGGCCATCGAAGGGACGTTCTATAGTAAGAATGCCCGGACCGCGATGGTGCTCGGAATGGCGCGGGGCGCCGTCGTCAGCCGACTGGCACAACACCAAATTCCGGCGTTTGAGTATGCCCCGCGCAAGGCCAAAAAGATTGTCGTCGGCTATGGCAACGCCAGTAAAGAACAGGTCGCAGATTTCATGGCTAAAATGTTGGGGCTGGCAATCAAGGAGATCCCCGATGACGCCACCGACGCCATCGCCTTGGCTGTCTGTCACGGCCTCATGTTGCAGACTGCCAACGGCATTTACGTTCCCGATCCATTGTGATTGGATGCTGCTCCCGTACGGCAGGCGCGGGCCGTTTACCGCCCTGAGATTTGAAACCTGGAAATCGGCGGATCTAAAATGAATCCTGAAGACACCGAAACCCCACCGCCTGCGGAAACCGAGATCAACGACCAGATCGCGCAGCGCTTGAAAAATCTCGAGGAGTGGCGCGCCGACGGCATCGATCCCTTCGGCTGCCGCTTCGATCACGCCATGGCCGCGACCGCGGCAAAGGCACTCTTTGATGAAAGCGATCCGGATAAAGAGCCGGCCGTCACCGTTGCCGGCAGAATAACTGCCATGCGAGTGATGGGCAAGGCGGTCTTCGCCGACCTTCGGGATGCCGCCGATCGCGTCCAGATTTACGTTCAGAAAAATGTGCTCGGTGATGATCTGTTTGCGCGCTTCAAAAGGTTTGATATCGGCGACATTATCGGCGTCCACGGCACTGTGTTCAGGACGCGAATGGGTGAGATCACGGTTAAGGTCGGCGACTACACAGTCCTGTCGAAAGCGATCCGGCCGCTGCCCGAAAAGTTTCATTGGCTGACGGATGTCGAACAGCGTTATCGCCAGCGATATCTGGACTTGATCGGCAATCAGGAGGCCGTCTCGGTCTTTCACAAGCGCATCGAAATCATCCGTGAGATCCGCCGATTCCTCGAAGACAACGGCTTTCTGGAAGTCGAAACGCCGATGATGCAACCATTGGCCGGGGGCGCCGCAGCCAAGCCGTTCGAGACCTATTACAAGGCCCTGGGCTGCCGGATGTTTATGCGTATTGCGCCGGAACTCTATCTCAAGCGGCTGCTGGTCGGTGGCTTCGAGAAGGTCTTTGAACTGAACCGGAACTTTCGTAACGAGGGACTCTCCCGCCGGCACAATCCGGAATTCACAATGCTCGAGATCTATCAGGCCTATGGCGACTGCCGCACCATGATGGACCTCGTCGAAGAACTGATCACCACGGTCGCCGTCAACGTCCTCGGCACGTTGACTGTCGAACACGGCGAAGACCGGACAATCAACCTCTCGCGTCCATGGCGGCGGATCTCGTACCGCGAGCTGATTCTGCAGCGAGTGGGGCAGGATTGGTACCACATCTCCTTCGCCGAGAAGCTGACCAAGGCCCGGGCGCTCAATCTCGATGTCGAGGATGATCTCTCTGATGTTGAGTTGACGCAAGAGATCTTTGAAAAGATTATTGAGCCGGAATTGATCCAGCCAACATTTGTGACCCGACTGCCGCGGCAGCTGGTGCCGTTGGCAAAGACCTGCGAAGACGACGACACCGTCGTCGATGTTTACGAACTCGAGATCAACGGGGTTGAGATCTCACCCGGCTACTCGGAACTCAACGACCCCATCGAGCAGCGGCGACGGTTCGAGGAACAACTCGCCTCGTCGCCCGACGCCGGCACGCCGACAGCTGACGCCATCGATGAGGAGTTCCTTACGGCGCTGGAGTACGGCATGCCGCCGGCCGGCGGGCTCGGTCTCGGCATCGACCGGCTAATCATGCTGCTCACCGGCGCCGAATCTATTCGGGATGTCATTCTTTTTCCCCAATTGAGACCGAAAACCTGAACTGACCCCCAAAGCCAACGGAGTGGCAAAGGATGCGCTTCGCGAGTCTCGTAGCGCTCGGTGGTCCGCATCTCCATCCCGTGTACATGCGGTGATTCTTCACCGCCATGCGGTTGCCTAATCTGGCGGAAACACTGCCATGTCATTCGGCATGGTCCGCCTCTGGCGGAATCCCAAATCCGAAATTCCCGTCCCCAATCCCAGAAGCCGAGATCCGAAATCCGAAATCCGAAGTGCCAAATCCCAACGCCATGCCCAAGATCGGTATTGCATCAATCGACATCACGCCGCGCTTTCCCGTCTGGATGTGCGGCTACGGTAGTCGTGACCATAAATCCGAAGGCGTTTATCTCAAACTCAAAACCAGCGCCATCTCTCTGACCGGCACGGAAGACGAGGCAATCATCGTCACGGCGGATCTCATCGGCTATGGGATTGAGTACGCGGCGCGCGCCAAAATGGTCATCGCCGAGGCTACCGGTCTTGTGCCGCGCCAGATCGTGTTGACCGCCACCCATACCCATGGCGGTCCGTTATTCTATCCCATGACCATGCCGGGTGAGACCGAAAGCGAATACGGCGACTGGTTGTTGGAAAGACTCGTGACCGCAGCCGCAAGAGCGCGGAAAAAACGGATCAACGGTTTCATTTCCTTTTCCCGTGGGCGTTCCCGGTTCGGGGTATGCCGGCGGTTGCCGGACGGCGAAGGCGGCGTTCGCTTTGCACCCAATCCGAACGGACCGATTGACCGCGACCTCGATACCTTCTGGTTCTGCAGCAGCCGCGGGCGCTTAATTGGCTCGCTCACGGTATACGGCTGTCATCCGACCAGCTTGGGGCACTATGAAATCGGTGGTGATTATCCAGGCTTTGTCTGCTCCGGTTTGTCGGCGCAAACCGGGGCGCCGGCGCTGTGGGCAACCGGCTGTGCCGGCAATGTCCGGCCGTGGTTTAAGAGCAAGGAACCCGGATTCGCCCGGCCATCGATGACCCAGGTCGAGACTGCTGCAGCGGGAATTGTAAAGGAACTGGTGAGATCAAGGAAGCGAATTGTCTACGTCCCGGCAGAACGACTGACAGTTTCCGGCAAATTCCATCCCCTGCCCTATCGCCGGCTGCCGGGGAAGACTGCCCTCACACGGCGGATCAAGACGGAGCCGGATCCGTTGAAACGGCGATGGGCCGAGACCGCTCTGGCACAACTCAAGACCAATGGCGCTCTGCCTCAGTCGTGCCCCCAGGAAATTCAAATCCTGGCGCTTAACGAAAACTTTCGGACTGTCTTCCTCGCCGGTGAGCTCCTTGCGGAGATCGGCTTGCGAATCAAGGACACACTCAAACCCGCGACAACCGTGATGGTCGCGTACGCAAACGGATTGATCGGCTATGTACCGGGGAAGGAAACCTACAGTCTCGGCGGCTACGAGGTCGATAGATCCCACCATATTTTCGGACGCCCGGCTCCCTTCGTCCGCTCCGTCGAGGATCGAATCGTTGCCAAGGTCCGATCGATGATTGAAGACAACGCGTGATTTCGCCGCCAATAATCTACCAAGGAGGAAGAGTCGTGCCCCGTTGTTCGATACGAACCCACTTCGTTCCAGCCGCCCATCTCCGCCAGGTACTCGCCCGGGCCGCTGTCATTCTGATTGCGATCGGCATATCAGCCTGCCGCAGCACGCCCGAGAAAGGAATCCCCAAGGTTCCGAAATCCGAGGCCCTGCAGAGCTTCACCAAAGGCAAACGCCTCTACTACAGCGATCGCTTTGCGGACGCTACCGAACAGCTGAACGCATTTCTGGACGCGTTTCCCCAGAGCCCGCTGGTGAGGCCGGCCCTGTATTATCTCGGGCTCAGCTATAAAGGCGCCAAGGACATGACGAATGCGAACCCAATCTTCGAAAGGCTGGCCAGCGACGATGGCGCTAGCATCTGGGCGGAATATGTCGCCAGGCAACTGCGGCGGCAGGCTGGAAATTAAACCGCGATACGCACGCGGTTTGATTTATTTGGTGAGCGAGTCGATGAATTCGTTTATGCTCTGCAGAATACTATCGAGACATGCCTGGTTGCTGCTCGAACCCTCCGAACCGTCATTGCAGACCTGCATCCCCGTATTGGCGGTGAGGGCATGATGGCCGTGCTCAATGATTCGCTCGCACAGGAATGCGTACTCCGCACCTTTGCTGTCGAAGGCACCGATGATGCATACGGTCTTGGATCTTGGGCATGGCAAGTAACTCCCTATAAAAAATTTTCGTGAAAAAAAATCTACCAGGCCGTCCAGCCGCCGTCGACCAGGAGATTCTGGCCGGTGATATAACTTCCGGCGTCACTGGCCAGGAGCAGAAGCGCGCCCTTCAGTTCGTCGGGACGCCCCATGCGTCCGAGCGGCACCTTCTGCGACAGGCGGTCGATAAACTCCGGCATCTCCTGCTGAAACTGCATCTTGGGAAACGCACCCGGACTTAGGGAATTGACGCGGATATTGTATGCCGCCCAGTACGCCGCCAGATGCCGCGTCAGGTGCACGAGACCACCCTTGAGTCCATGATAATTCGGCGGGCTGTCCATCGCCATGCCCTCATAGGCACTCGGATAACTGGCAACGACTCCGTACATGCTACCGATGTTGATGACGGACCCAGGCGCGCCGCGTTCACGCAGATGCAGCATGATGTCGCGGGCCAGCAGAAAGTAGGCGGTCACGCCGACGTGATAGGCCTGGTCGAAATCCTCGGCCGTTGCCGTATCAATACTCGGGGCCGTGCTGCCGTACGCATTATTGACCAGGATGTCGATCTGCCCCATGCGTTCAACCGTATCTTTGACAAATCCCGGAATCGTATCCGTGTCACCCTGACTGAATGCGGTTCCGAGGTGACCGTCGCCGGGCAGCGTCGCGGCGAAGGCTCCGGCCTGATCGGCGTCGCGGCTGGTGGCAACGACGCGGGCGCCCGCTTCCGCCAGGGCCCGGCTCATGGTCGAGCCCAGCCAGCCGCAGGCACCGGTGACAATCGCTACCTTACCGTCGAGCCGCAGAAGATCGTTTACATTACGTTCCTGTTCCATAGATCTGTAGTGGGTTAAGGGTTTCCGCCTTTGGCCGAAACCGCCAAAGTTCGTCGGCTGACGGAGCGACGGCGGTCCACCATTCCAATCCTCCTCGTCATAGTAACTTCGCCCGAATACGGATGCAAGGAATCCGCGGTGACAACAGAGCGCGGAAGCGGCTTCGGTTTTGCGTGCCCATCTCGGATTGGTCGCTTGAATTTCGTACCGGGATAGGTTACTTACATACATGAACGAAAACCTGCGATTCCCCGATTCGCGGCGGCGGGGTTTTCGTTCAAGCGCTACTTGTTATGCAGTCCGTAGTACAGAGCTCGTCAACGTGGTTTCCAAAATCGCCGCTAACGTTTTGAATCAATGTCGGTTGCACGAAAATTGGACATTTTGAATCCGTCAGCCGACGAACACGGAGGCACGGAGTTGGATATTTTTGAATTTTCATCGGCGTTTTGTCCGTGCCCGTCGCGGTGTTTGTTAATCGCTGGTGTTGGCAGGAACGGACAAAACGCTGATGAAAATTCAAAGGGAAACTTTATGGGGAGTCCGATGGAGTGAGCGGGAAGAACAATTCACTGGCTTATTGCCCCGTCTCTCGATCAGCCTCCATGTCCCTCCCGAAAAAAGGAATCATTGAATTCGCTGTCGGTAATCGTCGCTGACGGACAGTCAGTGTGATCGATCAGCTGATAGCACGGCCCAGGCGATTACCGACAGTGAATTTAATGATCTCCGCTCCGTATTTCTCCGTCGGCTGACGAATTCAAAATGTCCAATTTCAGATCGCATTGACGGTCCCGATTTACGACGTCCGTAATAGGCAATCCGGCACGTTTCGGAGGACTATTTCATGGCTGAACTGACTGCGGGAACCAAGGCCCCCGCCTTCAAAGGGCAGAATCAAAACGGCGAAACTATTTCGCTCGACGATTTCGCCGGTAAGAATGTCGTCCTTTACTTTTACCCGAAGGACGACACACCGGGCTGCACAAAAGAGGCCTGCGGTTTTCGCGATGATCTGCGGGATATCGAGACCGGCAACGCCGTCGTCATCGGTGTCAGTCCCGACGATGTCGACTCGCACCGGAAGTTTGCGGACAAGTTTGATCTGCCCTTTCATTTGCTTGCCGATGTCGACAAGGAAACGGTCAACGCTTACGGTATGTGGGTCGAGAAATCCATGTACGGCAAGAAGTACATGGGCGTTCAGCGAGCCACGTTCGTCATCGGACCCGACGGCAACATCAAGGCCGTCTTTCCGAAAGTTAAACCCGACGGCCATTCGAAGGAAATCCTGGCCGCGTTGTAGTCAGACGTCAGCGCGTCAGCCCACTGCCGTGGCCACAGATCGCACTCTGACCAGCAGCTATCGGTTTGTAGCCGCCCCACTGCGCTGGGGCGATGTGAGAATGTATTTACGAACAAGACGCAGCCTTGGATTCCAATGAACAACAAAGAAGCGAATGATCGTGAGAGGCGCTACCCCCGACGACCGCCACGGTGTGCCCCAACTGTTTCGAGGGTCAACCGCCGTTGTTTTTCATGACTTGATCTGGATTAACGAGTATTGAACTTGGCGAGAACGTTTGTCACGTAGCCACGGCAGCACAGTGCCGTGGCTACACGGTAATCTGACATCGCGTAACGCCGACACGAAGCGCGGCGTACTCGCCGTTGTCTCCATCGGCCTTTTTTCTCTGGTGCTGGTGAAAGCCGCGAATGCCGAACGTCGACGAAACGCGTGTTCCGTCTTCGTGTCCCGCTTCGTGTCCCGACCTAATCCGGGGCCGCAAGGCAAAGAGGGTACACGACGACGCGAGACGACTTTCTTCATCGTTGTCGGTTCATCTATTCCGAGAGGACAAGCACCAAGCGCCCTTATCCACTTGTATGCAGCAAACCAGATATTTCACGCCGCGCGAGGCAAATGAGACGCTGCCGTTGGTCAAGAAGATCGTTGCCGATATTCTCAAGACCGGCGCGCGCCTGAGAAACCTGGCGATGGAACATGGGCGGGATTCGCGGCAGCAGCCCGCCGTCCGCGAGGTGATGGCCGAGGTGGACGAGTTGTGCTCGGAATTGGAAAACATCGGCTGCTCGTACAAAGACTGGAATGTTAACGT
>CAUZRT010000067.1:0-12393 GCA_963582235.1 Lentisphaeria bacterium | reverse complement strand
TACATCGATTATCACGCTGCGTTCGCGCCCCATGTCCTGGGTCACAATGATGATGAAGTTAACGCGGCCGTGAACCGGGCGATGGCCGATAACTGGTCGCTCATGGGCGCCGGGACGACGCCATGGGAACTGCGTGTGGCGGAACTGCTACGCAGCGCGGTTGCGTCGCTGGAGTCGGTACAGATCGCCAATACGGGGAGCGAAGCGACGGCCCATGCGATCCGGCTCAGTCGTGCCTGGACCGGGCGGGAGGATATTGTTGTGACCCTGGGCGGGTACAACGGCTGGCATAATGACGTTGCGCGGGCGGTGATGCCGCCGCTGAGCGCGACGGGACCGCGCGTGTGCCCGGGAGAATATCGGTTTCTGCCCATGTCGGCGGGCATACCCGAGTCGGTCACGCGCCGGGTTCATGTGATCAATTTCAATGATCTCGAATCGGTCGAGTACGTGCTGCGACGGTATCCCGTGGCCGGCGTGCTTACCGAACCGGTGTTGCAGAATATCGGTGTCGTGCCGCCGCGACCGGGTTATCTGCAGGGGCTTCGCGACCTTTGCGATCGTTTTGGCGCGGTGCTGACGTTTGATGAAGTGAAGACCGGCTTCCGTTCGGCCATCGGCGGGTACCAATCGATCGCCGGCGTGACGCCGGATCTTTCCGTGTTCGGCAAAGCGATTGCTAATGGCTATCCGATGGGCGCCATCGGCGGCCGGGCAGAAATCATGGCACAGTTCGATGCGTCCGACGAAAGCCGGCGCGTCCTCATTGCGGGTACTTACAACGCCCATCCGCTGAACTGCGCCGCTGCCGTCGCCACGATCGAGCGATTGCAGCGTGATGCCGGCGCCGTTTATGGGTGGCTTGAGGAACTCAGTTCGCGGCTGCATCAAGGCCTGGACGGCATCTTTCGGGAAAAGGGAATCCCGGCAACGGTCAGCCGCATCGGATCAGCCTCATGCACATACTTCTGCGATCATGTGCCGCGCGACTGGCACGATCTTGCCTCGAGCCACGATTTCGACACCGATGTTCGGTATCGCCGGAAGTTGATCGAACGCGGCATCTACCATTTTCCAATGGCATGCAAACAGGACTCGGTGAGTGCGGCACATACGGAAGCGGATATCGATCGGACGCTGGAAATCACGCGTGAGGTGGTGCAGGAATTATAGTCACACTGTGCCGGTTTTCGGTGCCGAGTTGCGCGCCGTTACGACTTCACGGAAGCCGGCAACGGCTTTGGGCGGCATCGGGATGTACCGTTTTCGACGTTGGCGCCGTTCGATAACGTCGGCGGTGATCGACAGGGATGTGATGTGGCGTCCCGCCTCGCTGAACACGTGCGCCCGTCCGCCTTTGGCAATGACAATGATCGAATCGTGATGATTGTCTCGGAAAAAGTCCTCAGCCCCTGCCGTCCGCAGGTCCTCGAGCGCTTTGTGCACCGGCCGCCGCTGTTTCGAACGAACTTCCGCATGGGACGTCCGTCGATTTTTCTGTCGGCCTTTGCGCTGAATGGAATTGGACAAATGGCGGAGTTGCGTGAACAACTGCTCGCGCAGTCCGTCGCGGTCGGCCTTTGTGTTGGCGGCTAGCCAGCGTCCGGACAGGTTGCGAATTCGATTATTGAACTCGCGTAAGGCGTCAAACGTTCGATAGAGGGCGGATCGCCGGTTCTCCGGCGCATCGGACAGCGCTTCATTGGCGGCATCGGGTGTAATGACCTGCACACTCAATTCTCGGTTCGGAGTCTGCACAACCTGTACGGTCATGGCGCATCGGACACCACGAATCTGGAAGTAGCCGGCGACGACCTGGCCGACAATGTGGTAGGTCAGGTGGTTGCGGCCGAAGGTGTCCAATTGCTGTGAAATCAGCTGTCGTCGTCCGACGACGCGCCCGAGCAGATGTGCGGACGGCGCGAACAACAGGTCGACCCGCGTGTCGCCGACGGCGGCCAGGAAATTGAAAAGCTCTTCCCAAATCGGCCGGCCGGTGTCCCGGTATCCGGCAAAGACTTTGCCGTCGCCGTTGGGCGTCGAGTGCTCACAGTCGGAGCGCGTACAATGGTAACAATAGACGCGGCCGGGGATGATCTGCGCGTCGTCCGATACGGCCCGCCGGGAAATGGCGAAGACCTGCTCGGCGAACTCGGCGGCGGACATTGCGGGCGACCACTGAATCACCCAGTCGTCGGCGACGGGTTTGTCGGGGGAGTGCCCGCATTCGGCGAGACTATGCTGATGAAGTTCTGCCAGGATCTCATACGCATGTCGCGCCTGTGCCTCGATGGCGGGCGGAATGTTTTCGGGCTCGGCGCCGTGATCGGCAATCATGGGACAGCCTCCGGGAGATGGGAGAGGGAATGGGATGTGGTCGGTGAGTGGTCGGTGTCCTGTCACGACAGCAAGATACTTGGTCGACAGTCGTTCTCCCCGCCGAGACCGTTGATGTCGAGCGGCCGCATGGTATTCTGTGGAAGCTGAGGCATCGTCAAAAAAATATAAGAACATTGACGGCAAGTCAAGACGCCGCGGATTCCGTGGCCGGTCCGGAGACGTTGAGTCCGGCCGTTTCCACGGCAGGCAATGGCGAACGGTGCGCCACGGTATGGCTTGAGAATCCGGCCGCCGCATCGTAGATTATCCTCATGCCAAAATCAGCCACGAATTATTTCACCGAATCCGGCGTTTTCAATATTGTCGACGGGTTCATGCCCGCCTCCTCCCATGTTGCCTATGTACAGGTCCAGGCGACCGGGCGCCGCCACTATTCCGATCCTGAAATACTTCGCCGGATGGGGATAATCGAATCGGCAGACGATCCGGCACTTCAAGACTGGGGGGCTCTGATCATTCCCGAGCATCGTCCCATGTATCAAAGCGTTATCGAGAAAGCGCGCCAGGAAGGCGGCAGTCATAAGGTGCAATATCGTGTCCGCGGCGCGCAGGGGGGCAACGTCGAAGTATACGATTACTTTGGGATAACGACAGTTGCGGACGGCTCGCAGGTCATGGCCGGCTGTGTCATTTTGAATCGTAATCTGTATACGAAGAGCCAGCGGACGGAACGCCTGGCGTTGTTCGGTCGCCTGGTGGGCGGCATGATCCACGATTTCAAGAATGTTCTGGGTGGCATCCGCAACATGTTGGAATGGTGCATCGCACAGTCAAGCCTGGAGGAATCCGTCTACGAAAAGCTGACCAAGACGATCGCTCACACCGACCAGGCGAACAGCCTGATGACGAGTACGCTGCAACTGATTGGCGGCAAACCTGACGAGACGATTGAACACTTTGAGGTTGACCGGACGATCGCGGAGCTGGAGGAACTGATCCGGCAAATAATGTCCGCCGGAATCGCCGTAGAGTTCGACATCGGCGAGAACCTGCCGCCGCTTCTGGGGCATAGCAGCATCTTCCAGGATATGCTTCTGAACCTCTGTATCAATGCCCGCGACGCCATGAAAACGAAGGGCAGCAAGCTTGAGGTGGGCGCCCATCGGACAACCATCAAGGACGACAGAGGCCCGCCGCGGGAGTATGTCTGTCTGCGCGTTTGGGATGACGGTTGCGGCATGACGGCGACCGAGGTAAAATCTATATTCAAGCCGTTTTATTCGACCAAAGATGAGGGCTCCGGCCTTGGCTTATGGATGGTTCAGGAGGCGGCCATGGCATTCGACGCCCAGGTCAATATCGAGAGTGAGAAAGACGTCGGGACAACCTTCGAAATCCTGATACCGGCATTCCGCGGTGCCGCACCGGTGGAGGCGGCGAAGACCGAAACGGGAACACCTGAAGGCGGGCCGGCGATCAAGCCCTTCGATTTTGCCACCGAGAAGACAATCCTGGTGATCGAAGATGATCCATTGCTGCGCAACGCCATATCGACATGGCTGAAAACGCTGGGCTCCCGGGTCGTCCTGTCTGAGGACGGCGACCAGGCGTGGACTGAATTTCAGAGGAGCCATGGCGAGATCGACCTGATCATTCAGGATCTGATTCTGCCGGGCAAGCGGCGCGGCGAGAAACTGCTCGCCGAGTTCGTTGCCTTGAAGCCGGACATACCGATAATTGTCACCAGCGGTGCCGCGGAGCTGACGGAGGTGGATTGGGTTAATGATACGGGGGCCTTCGGCTACCTCGCGAAGCCTTTCAAGATTGAAACGTTGATCGAAATGGTCCGCGCCGCGCTCGAGGGTTCGTAGTAAACCGTGGCGGAACTCGTTCCGCCACGGTTTACTAGTCGTCGAAGTCGATGTCGTATTCCTCGATCTTTTTGTGCAACTTCGTGCGATGTACGCCGAGAATACGGGCTGCCTTGTTCTTGTTGCCCCCCGCTTTCCTGAAGGCGGCCCGGATCACCATCTCCTCCGCTGTCGCCAACGGCATTGCCGGTAGCGATTCGATCGAATCGGCCAGGTTCAGATCGTCCACCCCGGGGATGCGGGGAAACATCAGCTCGAGATCACCGATGGTTTCGTCCTGCGTCAGAATACATCCGCGCTCGACAACGTTGCGGAACTCCCGAACATTTCCCGGCCAGGAATGGGCCTGCAGGGCTTTCATGGCGTCCGGCGTGAACCCTTTGATCTTCCGTCCTAATTTGCGAACGAAGAAATCGACGAAGTGATCCGCCAGCAAGGGAAGATCGTCGACACGGTCGCGCAGGGGCGGTAAAGCGATCTCAATGACGTTGAGTCGGTAGTAGAGGTCGAGGCGGAATTTTTTCATTTTGATCAGGGTTTCAAGCTTCTGATTGGTCGCCGCGATGATGGCGACATCGACGGAGATGTCATCAGTGCCGCCGAGCCGGCGGAAACGCTGCTCTTCGATGACCTTGAGCAGTTTCGCCTGCAGGGCGATCTCCATGTCGCCGATCTCGTCGAGAAACAGGGTGCCGCCATCGGCCAATTCAAAGAGGCCGATTTTCTCCTCTTTGGCGTCCGTAAATGCGCCTTTGCGATGACCGAACAACTCACTCTCGATGAGCGTAGCCGGCAGCGCCGAACAGTTGATGTCGACGAACGGTTTGTCCGCCCGGCTTCCCATCTGATGAACGGTATGCGCAATGAGCCCTTTGCCGGTGCCGCTTTCACCTTGGATCAACAGGCATGAAGGACCGCTTTCGGCCACCCTGCCGACTGTTTCTAGAGTCTTGGTTAGGGCCTCGGACTGGCCGACGATGTCAATCGTTTCGGACCGGTGGTTGATTATCTTTTTGAGTACCCGTACCTCTTTCTGAAGTTTCAGGGTTTTTGCCGCGTCTTTAACCGCTTCGATCAGCGGCTCCTTGTCGATGGGCTTGGCCAGAAACTTATGGGCGCCCTTGCGACAGCACTCGAAGGCCAGCTCACACTCGGCGTGCGCCGTGAGGATAATGATCTCCGTATCGGGGTATTTCTTTCGCCATTGCTCCAAGAGCGTTTCCCCGCTTGTATCCGGCAAACCGATGTCGAGGATGATGACCTTGAAGGATTTCCCCTTGAGCGCCTGCTTGGCCTCGCTACCGGATTGAACCGCCTCGGCATCGAAACCCGCGTCGTTCAGGATGCCCTTGATACTGATGTTGACGAGTAATTCATCCTCGACGATGAGGACGGGTATTTTCTTCATTGCGAGTCTCCTTAGCGGAAAAACGAATTCGCACAACGACGGATTTCGATGGTTTATGAACGAATTCCAGATCGGCTTTCAGGGCTTTACACAGACGGCGGACAATGGCCAGGCCAAGGCCGTCGTGACGGCTGCGACTGGTGTAAAACGGCCGCGGCGGCGCCGTTGGTATATCTTCGGGAATCACGGCCCCCGCGTTGGCTACGGTAATTTCCAGGGCGGGCCGGAATTTCCACGTCATTTTTACCTGTCCATTCGTGCCGACAGCTTCGGCGGCATTGTCGAGCAGTTCCTGAGCGGCGAGCTGCAGCCAATTGCCGTGGCGCACCGACATCGTTCCCCTGGCGCCCTTGAGTTGAAGTTTGCAGGCGGGATGGCGTTCGGCGAATCTGGTTTTCGATTCGTCAATGACTTCCCGCAGGGTCATGTTCCGGGGCCGCGGCAAGCGATCAAATACCAGATCCATGCGTTCGGTGAAAGTTTGTAGTTTGTCCATCTCCGAAAGAATGACCGTGCTGATCTCGCCGATGTCCGGATGCGTGGCGGCCGTTTGGTCGGCGATGCGTTGTATGGACATTTTCATACCGGCGCATAGATTCCGAAACCGGTGCCGCAGAATGTTATTCATCTGCAACGTGTTGGCGGAGTCCAGGGTGCACCCGTTTCTCGAAAATGCTGTTGTCATGGTGTCGTGGCCTCGCGAAAAATCATGGTGATTTCTTTCGCCGATTAAATCTAATCAAATTCCATACCGTTTCAATAGCCTGCGTTTGGCGTGGGTGCACGCCAAGGTTAAGAATCGCCGTTTTATCAGATTCCGGGTGGGTGTCCGTTTCGGGGCGTTTGGTGTCGCGGCCGCATCGTCGGCACTTGAGTGGCCATTCGGTGCCGGATCACGGAGTCAAGGAAGTGCCGACCGCGGCGCCGGCCGATGTGATGATTCTCACATGGTTGATCTGCTGTGTTTGGCCCATAGTTGGAACGGTTCCTGCGTCCTTGAAGAATTATCGGGCCGCGTTATAGTAGATGCAGGCGGCCATAACATTAGACAATGTGTTCATGGACTTACCTTCTTCCTACCGCTTGGAGTGACCGTCATGCCCCTTGAAATGACCCAACAACTGCAGTCGGTGCAACTGCTGCGTCAAGAGCAGACAATGACGCATCAGCAGATCCAGGCACTCGAACTGCTGTTTGCGCCGGCGCTTGCCCTGCATCCGATTGTCAACGAGGCAATGGAGAAGAATCCGGTGCTCGAAGGTGAACCGGATGAAGCGGACCAGCCGTCCGTTGTCGAGGGTGACGACTGGCTTGAGAAGATTATCAAGCTCGAGGAAGAGAATCGGTATATCCGATCGAACTATTCGCATGTCTCAGCGGACGAGGAAGAACGTCGCCGCCATTATCTTGAATCGGTCAGCGTCGAGAAGTCGCTTCAGGAAACGTTGCTGGAACAATTACGTTTTCTGGACTTGGAGATTGGGCTTCAGGCCTGCTGCGAAGTCGCCATTTCCAGTTTGAATGACGATGGCTATCTGACCTCGCATCCGGCCGACCTGGCCATGGCCGCCGGCCAGGCGCTGCCGATGGTGGAACAGGCGACTCGCATCGTGCAGGACCTCGAGCCCGCCGGCGTCGCGGCGCGGGACCTGCGCGAGCGACTTCTCATTCAACTGGATCGGAAAGGCCGTCGGGAGTCGGTCACCTATTCTGCCGTGCGCGACCATTTGCGGGATATCGGCGATAATCATCTGCCGCTCGTTGCCCGGCGAATGGGGATTCCGATCGACCAGTTGAAGGAGGTTGTGACCGAGATTCAGAACCTCAATCCGCGTCTCAAGGCCGGAGAAGTACGACCCAATGAGTACATTTCCGAGGAGGTTCAGGTCATTGAAACGGACGGTAAAATGTCGGTCCAGATGAATAATGACCACCTGCCGAATCTCTTCATCAGCAAACAGTACCGCAACCTCATTTCCGATCCGGACACGCCGCGGGAAGTCAGGGACTATATCAAAGAGAAAATTCGCTCGGGCGTCTTCCTGATAAACAGCATCATTCAGCGGCAGACGACGATTCGCAAGATCGTCAACTCGATTGTAAGCATGCAGGAAGACTTCTTCCGCTTTGGGATGGAACACCTAAAGCCGCTGACTATGGCCAAGGTCGCCAAGGATGTCGGAGTACACGAGACGACCGTTAGTCGTGCGGTCGCCGGCAAATACCTGCGCTGCAAGTACGGCCTTCTGTCCTTGCGGCAGTTCTTTTCAACAGGATATGAAATTGAGGACGGCCGCAGTGTATCGAACGCGGTTGTCAAAGGCACGATTCGGCAGTTGATCGATAGTGAGGACGGCTGCAAGCCCCTGTCCGACAGCCAGATCACTAAGGAACTCAGCGCCCTGGGCTACAAGGTTGTGCGGCGGACCGTCGCCAAGTACCGTGAAAGCATGGGGATCCTGGCATCCAACCTGAGGCGGCAGTATTAGAAGAATCTTCGATTTGCCATCTGCTATCTGCGATCTGCGATCGCATCCGTATTCATGGTATTGATGATGGATTAGAACGGTCTCCCATTGCAGTCGCGGACTCAACGGGCCATTGCCGCACGCGTCGCCAGCCAGCAATCTGCAATTCCCAATTTTTCAGTACCGCGGTGGCGGGGCCCATTCCGTGAGGGACGTTGTCCCGTCGTGACGGGACTCACGTCCGCCTTGGGCGGAAACCGACGTAGCTAACAGTCTTCGCCCTCCGCGGCTTCGACTGGCTGCGCCTGAGCGAAGTCGGCCCGAAATCACAGCCATCCCATAATTCAGTGTAATCGGGAAGAATCAATCGTCCTTAAGCGTAAGTCCGGGTTGATTCATGAGACCCAATTTTGCATTTCTGTGCGCCTTTGTGCTCGAATGCACCTTCGCGACCGGGGCCAAATACGACCAGATTAGGGGAAAGATTAGGGGGAGAGCGTACCCTAATTTATCCCCTCGATTTTTCTCCCTAATCTTCGGAGTTCCGAGTGAGCCCATTCCCGTAAGATGGTTGTGACCCGCAATCCGCAATCCGCAGATAATGGCTATTCCGACCTACCGCGAACATGTCCAAAGGATGGGTGAGCTGTTGTCACAGCTTGAAGTGACAAATGGTGACGGCGAGGTGCTGACCACCGAGGAAGGATTCGAGATGCTCTATGGTCTGGCCGTGGCCGCTCGAATTCCGCCACGGCGTCTGTTTCTGATCGGGAACGGGGCGAGCGCCTCGATGGCCAGCCATTTCGCCGCTGATCTTTGTAAGAACGGCGGGGTCAACGCGGGTGTCCTCACGGATCCTGCATTAACGACGGCGTTCGCCAACGATATCGGGGCAGATCAACTTTTTGCCGAGCCGCTGCGGCGCATGGCGGCGGCGGGTGACGGTCTGCTCGTCATCAGCAGTTCCGGCGCTTCCGCGAACCTCATCGCCGCCCTCGCCGTTGCCGGCGAGCGGCAACTGTCCGTGGCCACGATTACTGCCATGTCCCCGGAGAATCTTCTGCGCCGGGGCGGGGACCTGAACTTCTATATTCCGGCGATGACGTACGGGGACGCTGAATCCTGCCACGCCGCCGTCCTGCACTACTGGCTTGACCGTGTTGCGAAGGATGGGACGAGTTCTTAATCATTCTTGCGGACTCCGCCGGATCATCGCCTCGCAGCCGCGGAACGATCACAATTTCAATTGCCGAGCCCGTTCGACGAATGTCTGCCGCTGCGGTTTCATAGCATCCGGCTCGCGACCATCCGGCCACGGATTGAAGGCGATCGGTATCTTGAACCGCGGCAGCACCTTCTCGAGCGCGGCGGCAATTTGGGCGGAATCCAAAGGCCGGCCCCTGGACATTCGCAGGAACGCTACCGGGCGCTGACCGAATTCGGCATCGTCCACCGGGACCACCACCGCTTTCGCGACATCGTCCAGATCGCAAAGGGCGCGCACGATTTCTTCCGGATGAATATTCTCCCCGCCTGAAGTAAAGCGCCAGTCCTGGCGCCCATGAATCGTCAGGTAGCCGTCGGCATCGACGCTGCCGGTGTCGCCGCTGGGAAACCATCCCTCGCTGTTGACGACCGGCAGTGTGCGCTCGCCGTCCACGTAACCGCGGCACAACGTCGGGCCGCGGACAAGGATCTCCCCATCGTCGGCGAGCCGCAGCTCGCGATGGGAGAGTAGCCTGCCTGCCGATTGCAGCGAAACGCCATCGCCCCCGGGAGGCGTCGTTGTAATCTGAGATGCCATTTCCGTCGATCCGTAGCTTGTGTGGACAGGCAGGCCGCGATCATATGCGGCACCGACCAAGCCCCGCGGCACCGCTGCCCCGCCTACCAGCACAGCCTTTAAGGACGGCGCTGAATGGGCCGCCGACAACTCGTTCAGCAGGCGGGACAGCTGCGTCGGTACCAGTGAGACATGTGTGACATGGTGCCTCTCGAGGCTTTCGGAAAGGCATGCCCGGCGCTCGGTAAGGACGGCCGCGGCGCCGGCAAGCATGCATCGGAACAGGATTGCCAAGCCGCCGACATGGTAAAGGGGCAGCGACAGAAGCCAGCGGTCTGCAGACGAAACCGGAATATTCTCGTTGGACCCCGCGGCGCTGTAATAATGGTTGCCGAACGTATGCAGAACTGCCTTGGGATAGCCGCCGCTTCCGGAAGTCCAGATGATGGTTGCATCTCGATCCCGGCTGAAGGAAATCGCCGCCGACGGTCGAGCGGCGGATGCCGGCGCAACGTCCGTTGCCGCAGCAGTCGAGCCCGCAAGCGATAGCAGCGGTAAACATTCGGTGCCCTCGAACCGGGCACCACCATCGGTCAGCAGAACACGGCAGCGCATGCGGTCGAGATGTTCTTCGATGGTCGCGGTTGGTATCCGCGTACTGAGCGGACAGGCACAAGCCTGCAGCCGCAGCAGCGACATAATGCCGATGACGTATTCAATCGAATTAAACGCCAGCAGCCCGACCCGTTCTCCGGGCGCAATGCCGAAGCGGCGAAGTCCTTCCTCGGCCCGTGCCACGCAATCGTCGAACTGGGCATACGGCAACTCCCGGCCGGGGCCGATCAGAGCGATTTTTCGTGGATGCTTGCGCGCCATCTCACGGACGGGGCATGGCAGGGATAACATGGCTGAAATTGTTCGGCTTTGCAGTGGCTGTTGACGCTGCGATTCGAAATCGATCGATTCCGAGTGAGGCGCTGCCGTCTGTCAAACACAAATTTCCAGGCGATCAGGTTAGAGCAGCCAGCCGATAACAAAGATGATCGCGTACAGCAGCAGCATCCTGCCTGTCGCTGCGAGGACATTGTTAAGCAGCGGACCGTTGCCTTGAAGGAACACGGTGCGAATTGACGGGATGGCGGGGACAATGATAAGTGCGCAGGCAATGACGTAAAGATGGTCACCGGTTCGCAGGTGCAAGACAACCGGAATCAGGCAGGCGAGCAGGATGGAAAACAGATATTCGAACTTCGCAAATTGCGGGCCGAAAAGTACCGCCGGCGTCCGTTTGCCGCTGCGGCGATCGCCGGCCACGTCACGCAGGTTGTTCACTGTGATCATGGCGACAGCAAAAAAGCCTGGGGCCAGGCCGGCGACCACCGCATTGCTGTCGACGCGGAGCGTTTGAACATAGTGCGTCGCCCCGGTTGCAACCGGACCGAAGAAGACGAAGGCAAACGCGTCGCCCAAGCCGATATAACCTAGTGGCAGGGGCCCGGCCGTGTAAAGGATGCCCGAGGCGATGGACACGACACCGAGCACCAGGACCCACCAACCCGCCCGGTGACCAAGGTAGAGGCTGGCGACGAAGCAGACGGCGAAGGCCAGGACGAAGGCGTTCCGCATCACCGCCGGTGCGATGAGCCCGGCCTGTGTGACGCGTGTCGGACCGATACGCTCGCTGGTGTCGGTGCCTTTGATGAAATCGAAATAATCGTTGGCGAAATTCGTACCGATTTGCACGGTCAAGGCAACGACAAAACAGACCAATGCCGACGGCCAATGGAAGCCGCCCGCATCGACAGCCATCGCCGTCCCGATCAGAACCGGCGCGATGCCGGCCCACAGTGTTTTCGGGCGGGCCGCAAAGAAAAAAATGCGAATCGAATGCATTTACCGTCCATTCCGGAACTATTCCCGGCGATCTCAGGGTCGACGCGGGAATTTCGAGAAGTCCGGCTTGCGTTTCTCGACGAACGCGTTGCGGCCCTCCTGGCCTTCTTCGCTCATGTAAAACAGCATGGTCGCATTGCCGGCCAGTTCCTGCAGACCGGCCTGGCCGTCGCAGTCAGCATTGAGGGCCGCTTTCAAACAGCGAATGGCGATCGGCGAGTTGGCCAGGATCTCCCGGCACCACTGTACGGTTTCCTCTTCCAACCGTTCAAAGGGCACAACCGCATTCACAAGCCCCATCGCCAACGCTTGCCCGGCCTCATATTGCCGGCATAGAAACCAGATCTCCCGCGCCTTTTTCTGGCCGACGATCCGCGCCATGTACGAAGCACCGTAGCCGCCGTCAAAAGACCCGACGCGCGGCCCCGTTTGGCCGAACCGGGCGTTATCGGCGGCGATCGTCAGATCGCACACCAGGTGCAGAACGTGGCCGCCGCCGATGGCGTAGCCGGCCACCATCGCCACGACGGGTTTCGGACACGTACGGATCTGCCGCTGAAAATCAAGAACATTGAGCCGTTCGACGCCTTGCGGGTCCTTGTAGCCGGCATCGCCGCGAATCGTTTGATC
>CAUZRT010000066.1:0-12423 GCA_963582235.1 Lentisphaeria bacterium | reverse complement strand
ATCGTCCTAGCCGGCATCGCTTGTGGATTCATCATCATCATCATCATCAACATCGTTCGGGAAAACTATTCGGTGAATCAATTGCGGGTGGAGTTGTTCGACATAGCCGGCGGCATGAAGGAAGATCTGTCGAACAAGGACAAAGTCATCGACGATGTCATCGCGGCCGCTGCCCAACGCCGATTCGAGGTCGATCGGCAGTATATAAAGGTGGACTCACACGTGACGGGAAGAATGAACACTGCGCAGTCGATCATTTCCAACATTGTCAAGTTCACGAACTACGAGAACACCATCAAAACGCGAGTCGTCAGCAAGTGGCTCTTCTGCCGCAGCAAGAGTTTCGACATTGACGTCTATCACATTGTGCAGAAGCAGTCCGAGCAAAAAATGCATCCCATGGTGAAGGAAATGCTGGAGGAATAAAGGCTAATTGCGTCCGCGCACGGTCGGAGATCCACGTCATGAACTACGGAGTCATTGGAAGACCCCGAACTCAGGCACCGTCTCGCCATCTTTATTCACTTTTCCTGGCTTCCCGTTTCTCACCAGCGCCAGAAAGATATCTTTTAGCGAGAGAATTCGTGGCTCGACGGTCGCATCGGGGAATCGCACACGCAGTTCGGTGATGATCTCATCAGATAAATTGTCGACGATCAGTCCCCGTTCGTGTTGACCTTCTTTGACGGATATCCGACCTCGGTCGGCTGGACCGTCGGGAATAATATCCGGGATCCGATCGATCTCACTCTGAACTTCCGTTCGCGTCATAACCGTCCGCTGGACCTTGCCGATTACCCGTCGGAGTTCCTGGCGAACACTCTCGCGGCGCGCCGTCCGGCAGGCGTCCGGGGCCGTCGCCGCGATAAAGGCGCCATGCCCACGACGCGTATATAACACGCCGTCGCGCTCGAGATGGCGATAGGCCTTGGCGACCCACCGTGTTCGGATTTTCCAGAAGATCGGTCGCCATCTGCCGGACAGAGGGGGTCATCTCGTCGGGAACAGAGGCGTTGCGGGCGATGGCAGATTTAATTTCCTGGACGATCTGCTCGAACACGGGGGTGTTTGGTTTGGGATCGATTCGAATCAGCATTTGGCTTGGCGTTCGTGAGAGTATGTAAGTTCGAGAGCGCAGTGTACTATTGTAGTAGTGTAGTAAACTCCGCGGGCGTCAAGCTGTCATTAAAATGGACATGGAAATTATTTTTACGCGAGTCCTTACTCCAACCCCGGAAGGCGCAGGCGCAGGCCGATGCGCAGGCGCCCGGGAGCGATGATTTCCTGCCGATTCGCTTCATAAATATGCTCCCAGTAGCGACTGTCGCCATAGAGGCGCTCGGCGATTCGGGACAAGGTGTCCCCCTGGGCGACCACGTAAAAAGGCGGCGCCGCCTTTTCCGCAGCTGCTTTCGATGTGGACAACTCCCGATAATCGCTATCGTATGCTTCCGCATCCAGATGTTCAACACCGGCATCGGCGGTCGCCACCGGATCGGCCGGACGCGACAAGTCTGAGGCGCCAATGTCGGGATCGTTGTCCGCCTCTCCGGCACTCACCGAGTCCGGCCCGGCCGCCTCATACATGGCGTGCAGTTGCTCGTAGTACTGCTTTTCGGCCCGCCGCAACCATTCCTTTACAATGCCGGCGTTCAAGGCCTCTGGTTGCAGGCGCAGGTATGCCCGGTAATGGACAATGGCCTGGGGAAAATCCTGCAGGTGATCCTCATAAATCATCGCCAAGTGCAGGTGGGCGCGACTGGATCGCGGACTGTGCCGGAGACACGCCTGAAACGCTTCCGCCGCCTTTTCAAACTGCTCGTTGTCACGGAACTCGACACCCTGAATAAAATAGGGATTCTGTTCGTTGATCAATCCCCGATCGCCGTTGCAGCTGGTCAGAAACACGCACTCGGGAAACAGCAGTATCACGCAAAGGAGTGCGCCGGTTCCGGGTCTTTGCCCGGTACACATGGCGAAGATCATGCCGAAGCGGGATGGCTGCGTGGTAGTCAACATGGGGGGGGGGGCAGGGTATGGTCGGCCGCCCGTATGGGTACGCGGCCGTAGTTGATTGGCGGCGGGAAACAGCGTATAATATACGTTCGTCTCATGGTATTTGAAATGGGTCTGCGGTCGCTCATCGCGATCGGACCCAATCCGCAGACGATTATGCAACAGGAATTATGCGATACGCACTGATTATTGGAAGCGTCCACCGCCTCGCGGTTCGATCCGTCAGCCGACGGATTATTACGATGTGAAATCCTACCGTACGGTAGAACCGGACCCACCTCTGGAGGGGGATGACTGCAATCTATGGCCCCCCCCAACACCAAACACGTAAAACCCAAAACCAAGTTTCTCAGGAGTACACGATGGGTTCGCATACGGTGGAGAAGATCGGCGGCACGTCGATGAGTCAATTCGAGCGGATGCTGGATAATGTCATTATCGGCGATCGCAAGGACGCGGACCTTTACAACCGCATCTTTGTCGTATCCGCGTATGGCGGCATTACCGATTTTCTTCTCGAGGAGAAAAAGACAGGGGAGCCGGGCGTCTATTGCAGGTTTGCCGACAACGATCCGTCATGGGAGGCGGCTCTGTCGGCCGTTGGTGATCGAATGCGGCAGATCAATGCGGAACTCGGCGCCATCGGTCTCGATGCGGCCGCCGCCGACGAGTTTGTGACGGAACGCCTCGAGGGAATACGCAACTGTCTCCTCGATCTGAAGCGACTGTGCTCATACGGGCACTTTCAAATGAGTAATTACCTGCCGGCAGTCCGCGAAATGTTGAGTGCCGTCGGCGAGGTGCACAGCGCCTACAATTCCGTCGATATTCTCAAGAAGCGGAACGTCAAAAGCCTGCTGGTCGACCTTTCCGGGTGGATGGAAGCGGAAAATCTGCCGTTTGACGAGAAGATTACATCCACTTTCGTCGACATCGACGTGACCGCGGTCCTGCCGATCGTCACCGGCTATACAAAATGCGCCGAAGGCATCATGTCGACGTATGACCGCGGCTATAGTGAGATCACGTTCAGTAAGATCGCAGTACTGACCGATGCGCGTGAGGGCGTCATCCACAAGGAGTTTCACCTCAGCAGCGGCGATCCGAAACTTGTCGGTGCGGAAAATGTCGCGATCATCGGTCATACCAACTTCGACGTCGCTGACCAGTTAGCGGATCTGGGCATGGAGGCCATTCATCCAAAAGCTTCCAAGCCCATGGAAGCCGAAGACATTCCCATTCGTGTGAAGAACGCGTTTGAGCCGGATCATCCCGGCACCTTGATCAGTCGCGATTACCTGAGCGATTCACCTCGCGTCGAGATCATCACCGGGCGCCGGAACATTGCCGGTATTGAGGTCTGGGATCCGGATATGGTCGGGCAAAGCGGTTATGACTATCGTCTGTTGCATTGCTTCAAGAAGTACGGCATCAGTTACATTACCAAGAACACCAATGCCAATACGATCACCCATTACGTACCCGATACGGCAAAGAACCTCGATAAATGTGTGCATGACCTCGAAGAGAATCTGCCGACGGCCCGGGTTACAGTATCCAAAGTGGCGATCGTCAGTGCCATCGGCAGCAACATGAAGTTCCCGGGTTTTCTTTCTAAGACGGCGAACGTTCTTGCAGAGGCCGAAATCAATATCCTGGCATGCGATCAGTGCATGCGCCAGGTGAATATGCAGTTCATCGTTGATGGCGAACAGTTCGAGGCTGCCATCATTGCATTGCACCGCGGTCTGATCGAAAAGCAAGTTTGAAGTGGACAGAATCGGGCCTTTTCCGGGCCCCGTTCGACCGCATAGTCCTTCGACACGCTTGCGTGATCATGTCGCCGTCGGCGGCAGCCCTTGACTCGGCGGCTGCGTGTTATTCAGCTGCCCGGTTCCCACGCCTTTCAGGTCTGCATCCAGCGATCCCTTTAATAGTTTCGGGCGTCACCGACCCGAAATTGCTCCCGAGACTTTACCATGCCATTGACTGTTGACTGTTCCCAGTGCCTAGTGCAGCTACCAGATTCAGGCCGATCCTGAACTTGCCGTCGGCAAGACCGAATGCCCGTACTGCCGTACCAATCTGCCGTCGCTGAAGACGTTTCTCGAACCGGGGACAACGCAGCGGCAGTTTTAAAATTGAACGTTTCCTCGGCACCGGCGGCATGGGGGATGTCTACCTTGCCAATCAAAAGCCCATCAATCGGCAAGTAGCCATCAAGGTTCTTCCCCGAAAATGACCACGGATCGCGAGGCGCTGGACCGTTTTTTTAACGGAATGCGGATGACGGCGAAATTCGACCATCCCAATATCGTCACGGCGTTCGAAGCTGGAAAGCAGGAGAATTACCATTATCTGGCCATGCTATACATCGATGGCGAGGACCTGGATGTTCGTCTCGGGCGCGGTGACATCCTGCCGGAGCGCGACGCTCTGTAAATGGCTCGGAAGATCGCGGGCGCACTCGCCTACGCCTGGGAAAAGGGCTGGATTCTGCATCGGGACATCAAGCCGGCCAACATTATGGGCGACAGCGATGGCGAAGTGAAGCTGATGGATCTGGGCACCTCCAAGAGCATGGCGGAGTCTTCCGCCCGGCTGACCGCCGACGAAAGGTCGCAACGGGCGTTGAACACGTGCGCGGCGTATCTGAATCGTTACCGAACAACAACGAACAACCAACCCGAATCGGGGAATCTTGCAGCACCATGCCAGAATTGACCAACATCGCCCTCGGGCTGGGCAGCAATCTGGAGAATCGCACGGCCAATCTGAATGCCGCTGTGGGTAGATTGAGCGGTCGGATTGTCGAGGGTCTCGTATGTTCGTCGTTTTTTTTGACGGACCCTGTTGATTGCCCGGCCGGTACGCCATCATTTCTGAATGCGGCCGTCGCCGGCACCACATTCCTCTCGCCCGCGGACCTGCTCGATCGTTGTCAGGCGCTCGAACGGGCTATGGGCCGGCCACATTATCATGCCTGTCACAGCGACCGGATCATTGACATCGACATTCTCCTGTATGGGCAGCTGACCGAGGCGAAGCGACGTCTGACGATTCCCCATCCGCAACTGATGGGACGAGCATTCGTCCTCGAGCCGCTTTGCGAAATCGTACCGGATTGGCCGGTCGGGGCGGAAGGTAAGACGGTCGCGGTCTGCTGGGCAGAACTGTCGGGCAAGAGACCGTAAGCGGCGAAGCGGGGCGCACATGCCGTTGCCGTCGATGGCCATGTACAGCGCGATACCGACGGCACTTGTTTTAAGCGCTCGGCAAATCCAGCGCTCCAGCAGGGGCGGTGTTCCTACGCTAAATCGTCGGCATTCTGCCACGGCCGGTGGTCCGGCTCACACACCAGCGGTGCATCGAGTACTTTCCGCACCTTGTGCCCGAGATTGATCAGGGTGGTCTGGATGTCTTTGGCAACGATGTTCTCGTCTTCGACGGCGAGGATGGTCGGTCTTGTCATCGTCGGCTACCTTCCAATTCGGGAATAGTTCAAGTGGGCGTCAGAAGCATCGAATCCACACTATACCGAAAACACGATTTTATATCGGGTCCCGTTCTCGACGTGACGTTCCAGACTGCCGCCGAGCTGTGCCGCTAACGCATACACGACTTTCATTTCAAACGTCTCGATATTCGACGTGTCCCAATCCGTCGAGTACGGAACACCGTCATCAGCGACGGTGAGGACATAACGGTCGCCTTCTGTGAGAAACTCCACCGCAATCTCTCCGGACCGGTCGTCTGGAAACGAGTGTTTGAGGGCCATCGAGACTAACTCGTTGACGATCAGCCCGCAGGAGTACGCGGTCTCCAGACTGAGCCGAACGTCAGCCACATCGAGGCGGACCGAGATAGACTTAGGATCAATGTCGTACGAATCCATAAGATTCGCTACCAGATTCTGTATATACTGCGTGAAGTTAACACGCTCCAGATCTCGATATTGGTAAAGCTTGTCCTCGATAAACGGTGTGGCCGCCGACCGATCCTGGCAATCCATTATTATTATGACGCCACCCGGTCGCCGGGCCGAGTCCTTGAGCGGTCTGATCGTTGTGCTGTTGATGTCCAGTTCCTTGCGCCCATCGGCGATCAGTCGCCGCTTGCCGAGATTGACACTTCGTCCTTCCCGGCGGACTTCGTCGATCCCCTCTTTGAGGTCGACGTCAAAGTCCTGACCGCCGCCCCCCAGAAACTCATCGATTCGTCGGCCGATGCTCTCACCTTGTTTTCTGCCCGATAGAACCTCGGCAACCGGATTCACGTAGGTCACCACGTTGTCCCCGTCGACGGCGATAACGGCATCGCCCAGGCAACGGAGAATCGCGATCAACGACTGCTCGCGCTCGCGGACTTTGATTTCCTTCTGAAACTTATACAGCGCCATCTCGATCGTTGTATATAACTCACGTTCTTCAAAAGGCTTGAGAATATAACCGAAGGGCTCGGTGTGCTTTGCGCGATCCAGTGTGGCGTCGTCTGAATATGCGGTCAGATAGACGATCGGGATATCGTAGAGCTCCCGCATTCTTTCTGCGGTTTCGACCCCATCGATATCTCCCTTCAGCATGACATCCATAAGAACGATATCCGGTTTTTGCGCCGCCGTCTTCGCCAGGGCGTCCTGGCCGGTTGAGGCAATCGCCAAAACGTTGTAGCCTAGGCTTACCAAACTCTGTTTGATATCCATCGCCACGATGTTTTCATCTTCCACGATCAGGACGGTGGGTGCGGGCATTGCGTTATCCTTCTCCCGTACGTACAGCGACGCGCCGGTCGCCACATTGGCATTGATTAACGACTCGGATTCACCCATAATCTAAACCATTGTCAATTACCGTCTTCATTAATGTTGTGCAGGACGCGGCGCGTTATCGCCAGCGGCGCCGCAGATTCCCGATCCACACCCACCTTGCGGGATCAGTCCGCGACCGCGACGATTGCATCCCGGATGTATGTGCCGCATGCGCTCATCGGCAGTGCGGGCCGACCAACATCGGTCTCATCTATTCCGGGTGCGTCAGAAGTTCCAGGGCACGATCGTCGTCCGTCGTCGAAAATACAAGCAGCGCCTTGTCTCCGCCCGGTACTCCCGAACCATACATATTGAAAATGTCATTTTTTTTATGTTTCAGCCGGTTCGTGATATAACGCAGGATGCCGGGCGTATGTTTGATCTCGGCCAACAGCACGTTGTTTTCGATGGCCTCAAAACCAAATGCGTTCAAGGTCTCGATCGCTCCCAGGTTGTCATTGGTGATGATCCCGATTAAGGCGAAATTTCCTGATGCATGCGCCGAAATCGCATCGATGTTGAAACCCTTCTCGCTGAGGATCTCGGATATGTACCAGTAATAGCCCCATTCGGTTTTTTGTACTGATAAGAATTTCCTTAACTGTGCTCGAATTTGCTCATATGCTGTCCCTTCCGAACAAGTCGATGTTTGTTGGATATAAGCCGTCCGGAATGATACGGCTTAAGTAAAACTTTAGTGCGGTCGACCGTATAATTCCAAAGGCGGGAGGCAAAAAAAGAGAGAGCGGCCCGGGGAAAGGCCGCTCTCGTGGGGGGGGAGGTAGGACAGCTTTTAGGCTGTCTTGGGACATGGGTGAGAACGCACTCGCTCTTGTTGGATGCTATCTTTGGTTGTAAGACACCGTAAATCCGAGAAAGTTGCAACCTCGAGCAAAAAAACTTCGCAGTCTTCACCCGGCCGCGCACGTGGTTTGAAAACTCGGCAGGCATCGCATTCCGTACCCCGACTGTCGCTTTTTTCTATCTTGCCTGGCCAACTCCGACCGAAGCCGCCGGCGTCGTGTGGATGTGAAGACTAATTTTCCTCATGGCTGTTCACACTCACAGACTTCCTGGTAAATATCCTTTCCGACCAACTCGCTCCAGCGGTCGAGAACCTGCCGCCACATGGCGCCCGGCTTGCCGTCGCCGATCGGCGTGCCATTGATCTTGACGACGGGTGCCAGGCAATACGGCGTCGTCGGCACCCAGGCCTCGTCCGCGTTGACCACGTCGTAGAGCTGAATGTCGTCCTCAACGAACGGCACACCCATGTCCGCCAGAATCTCGCTGAGCACCTCGACGCTGATGCCCCAAAGGATATTACGGCGCTTCGGCGAGACTACCGTGCCGCCACGATAAATCACAAAGTTCGAGCCGCCGGTCTCGCTGACATTGCCGTCCATATCGAGGAAAAGCGACATCGCTTTCGGATCGGTCAACTGCGTCTGTTTATCACCGATCCACATGTGTAGCCGGTTCCGGTGTTTGATCTTGCTGGTCAACGTCTCCGGCGGCACATGCCGGATCGACGGCGTGATGCAATGAATCCCGTCCGTAAAGAAATGGGTCCACAGGTGAAAGGGCAGGGGAAAGCAATGCTGCACGTAGGTGGGTGTCAGCTGGTCGGCACCCGCTGCCGCGCCGGCATACATCGAATTGACACCGGCCGTCATGTAATAGACAATCGCGATCTCGCGATGTTCATACACCGACAGATTCCGTTCAACGAGCTCCTCGGTGATGGCAATGGAGTCGTCCAGTGAAACCGTTGGTTCGATATAGGCATGCTTGCACGACCGATAGAACCGCTCGATATGGTCCTGCAAGCGGTACGGTCTGCCGTTGAACGTACGTACCAGGTCGGTCACGGCGGCACTCAATACGATACCCAGATCGAATACCGGCAGTTTGCAATCTTCCGCAGCAACGAAGTCGCCATTGAGATAGGCCGTCATCTGTATCGTCACCTTTTTTCTCCTTTTGCATTAAATGGTGGCGCCTCGAGACCAGAACTCTCCATCCCAGCCTGCCAAAACTGGCAGCGCCAGAACCTCACTGAACATCCCGTGACCATTCCGCATGCGGGACTCACGCGGCTGATCACTCTTGTTCCGGCCCGACTCACCTATTATGGCTACCACCGTATAACGCCGGGATTTCGACGTCGACTGCCATTGGATCGGCAACCTGTAATTTTCCGATATCGGGCAGTGCCGGCAGGATCAGCCGGACGTTCCTGGGCGGCTGGCTACCGGTGTAGCTCAGTGTCGTCCAACGCCCGCATCGGGACTGATTGATAACGAGCGTCAGCGTTTGCCCGCCAACCACATAAATCCCATGGGGCTGAACCGCGGCATCCGACGAGGTGAACTGGGCCGGCGGCTCGTACACGCCGTCGATGAAGAACGGCTCGAACCGTTCAATTAATTTGGCCGCTTCGGCGAGGAAATACAAGCTGCCCTTGACGGCCACGGTTTCCGCCGATGTCTCCCATTTAATCGTGCCGCAGCGGCCGTAACGCCGCCGCCCGAATGACAAAAGTCCGCGCATGCGCGGGTCATCCGGATAGCAGCCGTAGCGGGAGCCGCCGAGGGCCGTGTGCCCTTCGCGCAGGCGCCGGTCCGTGTCGGCCAGCCGGGCCATGATCCCGACCGTGACTGTCTGGGATGATCGCGGTGCCGCCGTTCTCTTGCAACATAGAACGAAATAACCGCATACCTCCGTTCAGGACCCCTGTCCTCAATTGGGGCAGTACTTCCCTGAATCTCTGTACGAGCGCGGACCCGCACAGGCAGGATTCGGTACTGGTTTCCGAGCGCCGCACCGTTTATATTAAGCCTGAGCGAGCCATGCCTGCGGCTCAAGCCACGACCCCATCGTTCCGCTGTCCGATTCAGGACAGTTGTGATTCTCACCATGAACAACATCATCAGACTCGGAATTGCCGGCGCCTGCAGTCGGGGCTCGGCCTTCAAGGCGGCGTGCGATGCACTTGCCGATCGAGTCACTGTGCAGGCTGTTTGCGATACCAATGAAGCCGACTTGCCCGCTGCCGCCGAGCGGCTGGGTGCCGGTGAGCAGTATACCGACTATGAGGCCATGATCGACAACGGTAACCTTGATGCGGTCATCATCGGCACGCCGATGCCGCTGCACGTGCCGCAGGCCGTTGCCGCACTGGACCACGGGATTTCCGTTCTCAGCGAAGTGACGGCGGGCGTTTCTATCGACGAATGCCGGGTGCTCGTGCGGGCCTGCCGGCGCAGCGACGCCGTCTATATGATGGGGGAGAACTACACCTATCTGCGGAGCAATATTGCGGTTCGCGAGATGGTCCGCCGTGGCATGTTCGGCGAGGTCTATTACGCTGAGGGCGAATACATACACGAACTGAAGAAACTGAATGAGTTGACGCCGTGGCGGCGTAAGTGGCAGACCGGCGTTAATGGCGTTACGTACGGGACCCACAGCCTCGGCCCGATCCTGCAGTGGTTTCACGGACAACGCGTGGTGGCTGTGTGCGGCGCCGGCAGCGGTCACCATTATCGGGACCCGCGCGGCGACGAATACGAGAATGAAGACTGTTGCCTGATGCTGTGCCGGCTGAGTGGCGGCGGGCTGGCGACGATCCGTGTGGACATGCTAAGCAACCGGCCGCACAATATGGCCGGCTATTCGTTGCAGGGCACGGACGGATGCTACGAATCGGCCCGCGGTCTGACGGACAAGGACAAGATCTGGCTCCGCGCTCGTGATCCGGACGGTGGCCCCGGTGCATCCAGCCACGACTTTACGTACCAATGGGAAGCCCTCGAATCGTTTGACGGCAGATACCTGCCGAACTGGTACAAGGCCGGTATGGAAGCCGCCCGCGAAGCGGGTCACGGCGGCGGCGATTACTTCGAGATTCTCGACTTCATCGAGGCGATTGCCGGCTGCCGCCCATGTCCAATTGGCATCCACGAGGCAATGGATATGACCCTGCCGGGGCTGGTCAGCCAGCGGTCGGTGCGCCAGGGCGGCAGCTGGCTGCCGGTGCCCGACTCCCGGGAATGGACCGATGTGTAGTGTCGAGTACCGCTTAGAAAAAGGTAAGGGCACAAGGCCGTCGTGCCGCTTGTACCGCCTTGCGGATCCGGCAACAATACCTGAATCTCCAAATCCGACAAGTCCGACACGTTTGATTTGACACCACCACCATGGCGCAAGATCTTACGACTATGATATGGAGTGAGGAAAACCGTGGAGCGGCAGCGGCGCATCATCTAACAGGACGATGCCGCGGCCGAGAAGCCGAGCCACAATCCCGATGCGACGGTGGAGAGGCTTCCTCACGACCGTCCTCGCCGACTCGGGCGGTAGGCGGGTCGATACATGGGCGTACATCGTGGCAACTGCTGGCTCAACAAAGACGGTACGCTGTACCCTTGGGGACAGAAGCGGCGGCAGACGGGGCACGTCTTCGGCGACGTTCATGTCGCTGCCCGCTCGGTACGAGCCAGGTAAGTGGTATCACATCGCCTTTTCGTACGACGGGAACGGACACTGCAGGTTCCTCCGGGACGGGGCGGGGTTTTCAGGCGCGGGCGGCCGAGCTGGGCCGCCAGCTCGATCCGTTCTACCGGCGCTACGCCGATTTTTCGAATCCTGAAGTCGTGACCCGTGTCGGCGCGGCTTGAAACTGGCTCGCTGTTTTCGTATCATATTAAGGTCCAGGGAGCAATGATTTTTTACGCCGATATGCGTTTCGCTGATTTTTTTCAGGAGACCGAAATATGGTGATCAGAACGGCAGAGCAATTGTACGACGCAATAGTCAAGGTGCTGACCGCTGCCGGCGCCGGTGAACGGCATATGAAACTGGTGGCGGACCATCTTGTCGCCGCCAATCTCAGCGGTGTCGACACCCATGGTGTCACTCAGATGACACGCTACGTGCGGGACATCAAAGAGGGGCGGATCGATCCGGTCATCGACGCGGTCGTGCTTCGTGATGCAGATAATCATGCACTGATGAGCGGTCAATGGACGTTCGGCCACGTCGCGGCCTACGATGCAATGTCGCTCGCCATCGAGAAGGCCCAGGCCCATGGCATCGCCGTCGTTGGCCTCGTCGAAACCACCCATATCGGACGGGTCGGACACTACGTGGAAATGGCGTCGCGGGAGCAGGTTATCGGCATGGTATTCGGCGGTGGGTACTGCCGTAGTGCACCACGAACGATCCCGTACGGCGGCCGGATCGGCGCTCTGGACACCAACCCCATCGCCATGAGCTTCGCCGGTCCGGACGAAGATGCGCCGGTCATGTTCGACTTCGCGACGACGACAGCTGCCGGCGGTAAGGTGGCCGTGAAGGGCCGACGCAAAGAAGAGCTGCCGCCAGGCTGGATTGTCGACAAGGACGGTAACCCCAGCACGCGGCATGAGGATTTCGCGAACGGCGGTTACTACATGCCGTTCGGCCTGCACAAAGGCTATTGTTTGTCGCTGGCCGCCGAACTACTGGGCAGCGTTTTCACCGGTGCGGACAGCTATGTGTCATCGGGGCCAGACTATCCCATGTTTGATCATCAGGGGATCGCGATTATCGCAATG
>CAUZRT010000065.1:0-12426 GCA_963582235.1 Lentisphaeria bacterium | reverse complement strand
GGTGTCTGACCGAAACCCCGCGATTGCTCGACTCGGCGCCTCCACGATCCCGCATGCGGGATCGTGGGGGTCAGGAATCCGAAAATAAAGCTTTCCCTGGACGAAGCCGTCTCAATTCTGACCGCACGGCTCTCCAAGGCGGTCGACAAAGTACTGCCATGAAGACTTGCGTGCGAGATTCCCTCTTACTCCGCCACTGAATACGCCAACGAGACAGTCCTGGCCTCGTCCGGTTCTAGGACGATCAGTTGCACGCGCTCCTCCCACCCAGCACCGCCGAGGTTTTCGAACATGCCGCATCCACGTGTCCAGGGCTCCAGGCACAGGTATTCACCCGAGCCGTCGGAATAGGTAACGAAAACCTCGATACTCTCGTCGCAATCGATATGTAGCGTTCGCCCGGATGCGGGATAACGGATTGTCGCGCGCCTTCCGGTCGGCCCGGTGTAGCCCATGTCGCACGAGTCTGTGTTCGCGATAACCAGCCGCGACGATGTCAAGGGTTCTGTGCCGATCGGGATCAGGAGATCGGGTTCCAAAACCATTTGGTAGGCGCACGGCAGGTCTACGTCCAACCTCTCTTCGCCTAGAAATCGGAAGTACGGATGAAGCCCGAATGCCATGGGCGCCGGCGATGTGCCCTGATTTTGAAAGGCGGCTTCGAACGCAATTCGCCGCCCGCTGAATATGAACCGCAGTGCGAACGAGATGTTGAATGGATAGTGCTCGTCAAAAACGTTTTCCGGGACCTCGAATGCATAGTCCACCTGGACCGACGTATCGGTCACCAGCTCGAGCCCCTTGTTCCACACGCCGAACGGCACCACGCCGTGACAGGGCATGGTAAACGGGTCCTCCATTCCGGCAATTCGATAACGATCGGGAACCGGCGTATCGCCGCTGCGGTCCCAGGTGCGGCCGACCGCAGGAAACAGCACGGGATTGCCGCCGGCGAAAAACCGCGTGCCAGGTCCCGGCACCCCGGGCGGACAGTACAAGATCTCCTCGCCGGCAATGACCCAGGAATAAAGATTGCACCCGAATTCAGAGGCGATACGGATGATACAATCATCGATCCGGTAACTGTCAAGATTCATTTCACGATGCACGTTTCACGCATTAGGTTTCGCGTTTATTCTTTCTCGCTTCATTCAGGAGAACCAACATGAAAATCCTGGCCATTGCCGCACATCCCGACGACATTGAATTTCTGTGCGCCGGCACGCTGGCTTTACTTAGACAGCGCGGTCATTCAATTGCCCTCGCCACTGTAGCTAATGGCGGCTGCGGTTCCGCGACACTGACGCCGGCCGAGATTGCGTGCGTGCGCGCCGAAGAAGCCGGAAACGCGGCGGCGGTGCTCGATGCCGAATATTATGGTGCCGGTGTTGACGATCTGGAAATCGTGTTCAGTAACGATATTCGGCGACAGGCCGTCGAGATCCTGCGGATCACGCGCCCGGACATGATCATCACACATTTCCCGGAAGATTATATGCTCGACCACGAGATCACATCAAAGATTGCTCGCGACGCAGCGTTTTCGGCGAGCGTGCCAAACTACCCCACGCACGCGGAGAATCCGGCGCCGCCGACGGCAAAGATCCCGCATCTCTATTACATGTCGCCGCTGGACGGCATCACCATCTTCGGCAAGCCCGTCGAATTTCAGTTTGTCATCGACATTTCAAGCGTGATGGACACGAAGGTCGAAATGTTGGGCTGCCATGCTTCACAGCGCGCGTGGCTGCAACGCCAGCACGGGATGGATGAGTATGTCGAGCACATGAAACGAAATTCGGCGGGGATGGGGCGCCGGCAAGGCTACGAGTTCGGGGAGGGGTTTTGCCAACACCTCGGGCACGCTTATCCGGGGGACAATTTGTTAGCCAAGCTACTGGAGGGGTGATCACAAGGTCAGGGGTTTTCAGCGACTAACAACTGAAGAAATTCGTCAGCCGCCGGATCGGCGGGCAAAAATCCGCAACAGTAAACCGGCTATCCGGCGCCGGCACGGTCGGCCATGTTCGCCCAGCGCTCTTTGCCCGTGGTTCTCAGGTTCCCGGCAAACAGCTCGCTGTTGGACACAAGCTTAGCAAAATTTGTCTTGTTAAGGACAAGAAGATCCGTGTCTTTGAGCGCCCGCACCGTGGCCGTGCGCGGCACGTCGTTCAGCAGTGCGATTTCTCCGAAGAAATCACGCACCCCGAGTTCGCAGATATTGACCTCAACACCGTCTTGCTCGGCGAGCACTTCAACCTCACCCGATTTAATCAGATAGAAATGACCGCCGATCTCGCCCTGCTTAATGATCACGTCGCCTTGGCGACACGTCAAACCTTCAATACTGGGCAGAATCGAGCGCAGTAGATTTTTGGGAAGATCGCCGAACAGCGGGATTCGCAACAGGATCTGCAGGGGTTGAAGCCGATCTCGAAGGTGATCCATCATGCGTGGATGCGTATCAGCGAAGTCATTAAAGTCCTTTTTATAAAGTGTCAAGACCCGGGTTTCCCGGACCGCACGGATGCTGGCCATGCGCGGTGTGTTCTCGAACAAAGCCGCCTCGCCGAAGAAATCGCCCTTTGCCAGAAAGGCGATGATCCGCCGGTCGCCGCTGATCTCCTGCTCTTCCACCTGGATTTGACCGTCAATAACGATGTAAAAGGCATCGCCGATTTCCCCTTCGCGGACGATCAGGGATCCGCGTGCGAATCGGTGATGAACCATGTGCCGGACCAAGTGCTCTTTCTCGCCATGCTGCAGCTCATTGAATATGCCGATGGCATTGACGAGCTCGGTTCGCTTTTCCCGGTCGAGATCCGCGTCATCCGCAAAGCGGCTTTTCCATCGACTGCTGGCCAGGGAAAATGTGTGCAGGAGCTGTTTTCCCTCCCAATTAATGGTCTCAAACACGGCATCGATCGCCTTATCTGCCAAGCGGATGCCGTAACGCTCGGTAGTCACATCATGGGTGACCGCCACAACCGTTTTCAGGTCGTTTCCGATCTTGTCCTGATCGCTGTCTTTGGCCGCATAACCGCCGGCGAAGGAAAAACCGGCCGGTGCCAGGGCTTTCGTCACCTGTCTCTCGATGATTCCCAGCGTGTGCTCTCCAAATTTGGCGCCGAGGATCTTCCCAAGGGCATCGCTTATATGATTCAGAATCCGGCTCAGGGTTGCCCCGACATCATCCTGGGAATCGTCGATACGCATTGCATCGAGGGCGATATCGATTCGCATCAGGTTGATGTAGAAGGCGGTCGTCCCGAGAGCGACCAGAGCAAAGCCGATCAAAACGCCCATGTCGATCACCGTTGGCAACGCCGGATCCAGTGTCCCGACCCCAGGACCGCCAATCCTGCCGCAATAAGCGGCAATGGTAAGGAGAGCACCGATGGCCGTTGTCAACTCCGGCATCAGAAAATTCGTTCGCAGGTACGATGCGACATGCTGATTTTTCAGGATTGTCGTCAGCAGGTAAAGGACAAGAAACAGTATGATAAGGGCGTCAAGAATCGGGAATGGACCGGCGGTCGGCGGTGAACCGGGGGCGACGATGACCGAGACAAAGCCCAAGGCCAGTGCCAGCCAAAGGAATATGATCTTGAGTCGCAACACAGATTTTCCGATTGTCGACGCCAGTTTGAACAGCGTCAGAATCCCGCCCAGAGTGACGAGCGCAGTCGCCAGTAGAAAGATCGAATTCATCGCCCACAGCGCCAAGACTCCGACCCGCGTCAGGCCCACAGTGCCGGTAACGAAGACGATAAGCGCCAAGATGGACAAATTGATAAGTGTCTTTGCATCCTGCAGTACCGGTTGGTGTGAAAGCCACTGACAGAGGACATAAAAGCTCCAGGCAAGCGCGAAGACAATGCTGATGAGAATCGGCAACGCAAACAACAACAACAGCAGCAGCGGCAGAATGCCTTGCGGGCTCCGAACGACAAAACTCAGCAGATCGTTGATCACCTGTTGATTCGCGATCACCGCTTCGAGGCTGAATTTCGCCGCCAGGACGATCCAGATGACGCAAACCAGATTGTACGTCAGATAAAACCGTTGATCCTTGCCCAGCTCGGCTTCGCCAAACATGGCATCGATGAAATTGTACCGGAGGAATCCCAGAGCCTTGCGCCGAAACTGTGTCAGATTACCCCAGTCCGCCATGATCGCATTGAGATCGCTGACTGCCAAGGGCGACAGATGAATGAATGTTCGAAGATAAAACAGCCACATCAGCTTGTAAATGACCTCGGCGCCAAAGCCCGCACTCATGAATAGGAGAATCAGCGCACAGATTCCCCCGGCGACGAGCTCGAAGGCAATGCCGGCGCAGCCCGCCACAAGCCGCTGTCCAAAGGGAAGTGCCCGGCACCAGTGCCCCGGCGCGCGCAAGCACGGAACACCGTAATTCAAAACCAACTGTAGGGAACTGACCCGTCCGGAAAACGATACTTCGACACAAAGGCGCCACATCTCCCGGCAAAAGGAACAGACAAGATGAAGGACGATCAAAAGGAGAATGCCGTTGACGTAAGTGTCATTCAGCTTGAACTGCGCGGCACCGAGCTGCAGCTCATAAGTCTGCGAAATTGTGAAGACCGGATAGGTGACCGCCGGATCCAGCTGATCCGCGAGCAGAAGACCGATGGCGACGATGGCGCCGAGGCCAATAGCCGTGACAACATAGTCCAGACGCATCGCCCGGGCGATTGGGGCGAGAAGCCGGGCGAGACCCTCGGTGCCGTACAGCTTGATCCGTAACCAGTTGATCAACTCGATCCGGCGAACACCCGTTCCACTAACAGGAACATCGCACGGGGCAAACTTTGGGTTATCCAGCAGGAAGCCATTGTCCCAAAGCCTCTGGATCAGCGAATAGACGCGCGTCAGGACCAACTGCCGGTACTGCAGCAGGTAGTCGCTGCAGATGTCCTTGACGCTCCGTCGGCCGTCGATCATGTCCCAGATCAATTTGTCGCTTTCCGACAAAATGATCGATGACTCCGTTGCCTCGCGGATCAGGACATGGCGCGATTCCGGCTCGTCCTTACCGCGGTCGCAGAGCGTCAACTCGGATACTTTGGTCGGGCGGTAGGCGTTCGAGTAGAAGCCGCTGCTAGTATCGTCTATACGATCTTGCGCGGCGCGCGCGTTGTTGTCGCCCAATGTTGCCACAGGTCAGGTGATGGAAAAATGGCTTGGTGAAGTTTTGGAACTGTAGGATTGTCGAATGATGGAAAACTGGATCGATTGCAACAACGGACCCATTAAGGCCGCGATTTCGGGATCCCTATCTCCCGGTGTTCCCGCAAGATGGTATCCCGATTTCGGAATCGCTCTCAGTACCCGCATCCCGGATAACGGTGTTCTGCATGCCAGAACATATAGCCGCTGGTTCCGGAGCCGAGCATGAATTCCGGCCAACTCTTTTTCGGATCGACATGTCCGTCGATAAACAGAAAATTGCCCGAGTAATCAATGTGTCGGAGAAACGGAAATGGCGGCGCCGGATTGGGAGGCAGCCCGTCAGCAAAGGTCCTGCCGTAGCGGCTTATACCGGCAACCGCGGGATCACGCTCGGCAATCTCAAAAGTGTTACTACCACTGGCATCGGCAATCAACAGTTTCGATGACGGATCCTTGATCTGCCGGATGTTCATCTGCGACCATTGCGGCAACGGCCGGTCGTATGGGCCGGTGAGACGTGAGGCGATGTGCTGATTGATGCCGTAATTCGTCCCGCGCCAATATTCGGCGGGTGTATAACCCTTGGCAAGAGCGACAAACGGCTGGCTGGGGCAGGCAAAGTCGTCCACCGGCTTGGCGGCCGGATCCACGACCACCTCGCCATTGGCTGCGATCAGCGCAACCCACCCGTCTTCATAAGCCGGGAGAAAATTATTGGAGCCGCTGCAATACATGCTGGACCACACACCCAGCCGGCTTAGGTTGCTCGAGCACAGGAGCGATTTCGCTTGCATACTACCGCGATAAATTACCGGCACAAGTACTGCCGTGATGCTGATCACGATGGTGCTGATCACGACAAGCTCAACGAGATTGAACTGCGCGGCGTGCGGGCTCTCACTGGATTTCATTTCGTGTTGATGGAATCGCTTTAGCAAAATACGGGATTGAGTCTATTTTAGCGTGCGAAATATACTCGTAATACCACCAAAAACAATGCCTTGCAAACCCCCTTATTGCCATGCATGATATTATTACCGACATTCAAACATGGATCGAACGTAATGAGCCGTTCGCTCTGGCAACCGTCATTCAGACATGGGGCTCGTCACCGCGCGGCACCGGCTCGACCATGGCCGTCACCGCGGACATGAAGGTCGCCGGTTCCGTCAGCGGCGGCTGCATCGAGGCCGCCGTGATTGACGAAGCGATCCGGGTGATTCCGAGCGGCGCAGCAAAGGAGTTGTCATTCGGGGTTACCGACGAAACGGCATGGTCGGTCGGCTTGAGCTGCGGCGGTACGGTAAAGGTCTTTATCGAAAGGCACCCCGCGTTCTCCGAATCGGCGATCGAGGTCGCGATCTGGCGCGAGCTGAGTTGTGCGCTCGCCGATAACCGCCCCGCCGTTCTGCTCACCCGGCTCAGCCCGGAGAACCCGACGCACCTGCTCGCCTACCCCGATGGATCAGTGACCGGTGACTGGGGCAGCCTGACTGAAGCGGCGGTGCATTGTGCCCTGGACTGTTACGCCCGCCGTTCCAACGAGGTCGCTGAGATCGCGGGCGAAGCCGTCTTTAACCGGGTATTCCCGCGCAAAGACGAACTGATCATCATCGGGGCCGGACATATCACCATACACCTCGTCCGCCTGGCATCCGACCTCAACTTCAATTCCGTGGTCATCGATCCGCGTCGTGTCTTCGCGGCGCCCGAGCGCTTTCCGGTCAGGCCAACACTACTAACCGACGAGTGGCCCGAGTCGGTGCTGAGCGAGCGCCAACTGACCGAAGACACCTATGCCCTGTTGTTGACTCACGATCCCAAGATCGACGACCCGGCACTCCATATTCTCCTGCGCAGTCCGGTCGCCTACATCGGTGCCCTGGGAAGCCGAAAAACCCATGCGCGACGGTGCGAACGGCTGCGGGAGGCCGGGTTTAGGGACGCCGAAATCGCCCGCATCAGCGGTCCGGCTGGACTGGCTATCGGGGCGAAATCGCCGGCTGAAATCGCTATCAGCATGATGGCTGAGGTCGTTAAGGTGAAGCATGAACCGTAAGCCGGACATGCCTGGCCGACGCATCAGTCTGATCGTTTTGGCTGCCGGCCGATCGCAGCGCATGGGATCGCGCCATAAATTGCTGCTGCCGTTGAACGACAAGACTGTCCTGGAAACGCTGTTGGATACACTGACGGACGTTGGCGGCCACGAGATCATCGTCGTTACCGGCAGCCGGCGTGAAAAGGTCGAGCGGCTCCTGGAGAATTACCCGGCGCGCGCCGCCTTCAATCCGTCATTCCAGGAGGGCATCGCCGCCTCGATTCGTACCGGCGTGCACGCCGCCGATGACGGCAGCCATGCCTACATGTTCTGCCTCGCGGATATGCCGCGGATTCAGCCGGGGACCTTGCGCGTACTGATCGATGTTTTTGCCGCCGGACCCGCGGGCGCCATTGTCCGACCGATCTGCAAAGGCCGCCCGGGGAATCCAGTGACCCTCGGCCGCCGATATCGGTTGGCTTTGCTGCAGTTGCGTGGGGATTCGGGCGCCCGAACGATTTGCAACGATCATCGCCAGTCGGTCATCGACGTGCCGGTGGCAGATCGCGGCGTGCTCGAAGACTTCGATACCCTGGAAGACTACCAAAATCTCGGCGGCGATGGGAAAAAACGTGTGACGGAACGCAGACATTAAGGGCTCGCGCCACGTCGCCGCGGCGTAGCCAGTGTTCAGTCTCTTAAAGACGTTGGCAATTATTGCCAACGTCTTTAAGAGACTGAACACTGGCTTTGACTTCATCATCCATGAAAACGCGGCTGCCGACGACCCGTTCCTGGCGCTGATACTTGCCCTGATACGGTGCAAGCGCAGGCATATCCATGCGGCAAAACACAAGCTGGCAGATCCGGCGACCGGCTTGCAGCTTGATTGGCAGCGAGTTGGCGTTATACAGCTCCAGGGTAATCCGGCCCTCGAACCCCGGATCGACCCAGCCGGCATTCTGAATGAACAACCCGATGCGCCCGATCGAACTGCGTCCTTCGACGAATGCCGTGACGTTGTGCGGCAGCCGAATGTACTCTTGCGTTGTCGCCAACAGGAATGAATGCGGCGGCAGCGTAATGCTGTCGCCGTCGAACTCCCGGTAGATGATTTTGGTGTCGAGCGCTATGAGGCTCATGGCCTTGTCTTCGACGACGAGGAAATGGCTGCCCAGCCGGCAATCCACGGATGCCGGCTGGATGGAATACTCGCTGAGGGGTGAGATGTGGAGTTCGCCGTCGGCGAGCATGCGGGAAAGGGTCTGATCGGAAAGAATCATTGGACGTCTTACCATCGCAGCTTCGGATCACCGAGAAGATAGTCTAGGCGTTCGTTACAGATGGTCGCCTTGTTCGCCTGTCGGATCTTCAGTATGATGCTGGCATCATTGATCTGCTTCTGCAGCCGCTCGAGGTGTTCGTTATGGATCTCGGTCTTTTCATCAAAGCTCTCGTTCAACAATTCCAGCAGGGCGGCCTTGATCTCGTCTTTTTCGGCCGCGCTCTCCGTCTGATGGTACTCCTTGGCCAGGTCATAGGTCTTCTGATCGACGGTCCGATGGCGGTCGTCCATTTCATCGATATCCGTCATCAGTAATTCGTATACGAGAGTCTCCAGTGAGACATTGTCCCCGCGCAAGATTCGTTCGAGTTCAGTCTCCTGCAGAAGCTCCTGCAACTCCTGCCTGCCTGCCAACTGTTTCGATAAATCAGCACGTTGCTGACGACCGCGTCGTGCCTGTACGAGATAGCGGCGGTACTCGTTATAAAATCGGTCCGGCTCGGTCTTCTTGAGGCGCAGCATCTCGGTGTACCGTCGCGGGTCCTTGTCCTTCAAAGCCGCCAGGAACTGTTCGATTCGCCGCTCATGGCCATGGGGACGCAAGCCGGTGCGCTTCGCAGCTTGCCCGTCGGCGCCGTCAGCGGCGGCGGGCTGCGCCTGTCCGCTGCAAGCACAAAGGAGGAGGCCGACGACCACATATGTCAAAAGCAGTCTGTGCATGATAGATAAACAAGCAGTAACCGTCGATCGAGAATCTGATTGATAATCTCGAGGTTGGTGTCCATCGTGTCCGACCTGCTATGACGTGGGCAATCCGAGTGCAATATAGTTTGTCTATCAGCCGTGTGCAACGATTCCGCAGCACCCGGCTGACATAAATAATTGGGACGGTGTGATAAATGCTACGGGCCACCCACGAACCCCTGGACCGTCGCCAGCACATCATTGGCAATCTGGTCGAGCAAACCCAAAGCCGGCATCCAGCGACCGAATCCCCTGTTGCTGCGCCTCCGTGCAGAATAGATCAAATACCGTTGCCGTGACGTCAACGCAGGTGTCGTTGCAGACCGCATCGAGTATTATCGCAATAAATAAGAAAAGAGCGCAGCCGATCATGGTTCGCCATGGGAGCCAGGGGAAAGCACCCGGGATGGCCCGCCAAGTATCATGCGGACTCCGCAGCTCCCGCGGCTTCCTGACTGTGGGGGATGCTCTGGTACAACTTGGGGATCAGGTACTTCATGATCGAAGCGGCGGGCACCGCAAAGATCACGCCTGCCAACCCGGCGACAAGCCCGCCGATCAGCACCACAATGATCGTTTCCAGCACGTTCATCCCCAACGCCTCACCGACGAAGCCGGGGTAAAGGAAAAGCTGCTCGATGATTCCGTTTATAATGAAGTAGATGAGGACAATGATGAGCACTAGGAGAACGCTCGGCTGGCCGACGGCATAGGTGACCGTTATTGTCAACAGGGCGCTGGCGATCGGCCCGAGAAACGGGAGCAGAATCGTCAGGCCGGCGACAATGCCGAGCACCGGAAAATACGGCAGGCGAAGCAGCATGAAGACGAACGTGTAAATGGACGCCTCGATGATGATGATCCAGAGGTAGCCGCGCACCCACGTTTGCAGCATGCGGATGATGTCGTCGATGATTGTCCGTGCTTCATTCCGCGCTTCCGGACTGGTGACCGGCAGCCAGCGACTGCGGAAAATGCTCTCCACCAGGTATCGGCCCGTCGTTTTGCGTCGCGGTCCCTGCGAGTTGTACAGGGCGATCTTCTGCAGAAAAAAGGTAAAAAAGAAAAGCGTCAGCATCACGTTGAGGAGAAACGATGCAATGTTGCCGACGAAGCTCGTGACCACGGTCAGCACGCCGCCGGACTTGCTCACAATCAATACCAGCAATTTGCCGCGGTTTTCTTCGTCCTTCAGATAAGCCGCCGCCGTGTCGCGGGCCCAGATGAACCCCGGCAGTTTCTCGATTTCCGGCTGCAGCCGTTCCAGTCGCGCGGCGAGGCCGGCGAGCTTTTTCTTCCAGCCGGCGGGATCTTCAGCCGTCACCTTGGCGCCATCTTCGTCAGTGACTACGGCCGGCGCGTCGGTGACGGATGGCCCGCCCGCCACAGCGGATTCGGTTGCCCTATCGACACCGTCTGCCGATGCCGATTCGTCCGGCTCGGATTGGGACGCCTCACCGATGATGCCCGTGTCGTGAAGCTTGGCCACAACGCTCTTGTGGACACCGGTAACGTATATCGCGGAAATCCATGTGACAGCGAGCGTAATCAGAACGACGGCCACGATGAGTGTAATAAGCGTCGCGTGACACGCCTGCCGGGCCCGCTTGTCGCGCTGTTCGCGCTCGAGGACCTCCGGCGCCGGCTCCACACTCCCGGACGCGCTGCGCGATACCAGTGATTTGGCCGTTGTCGCCACTCTCCGGAACGGGGATACGATCCCCGCCAGTATAATGCACACCATCTGCCCGATGGGACCGGGAAAGAACCGGGTGTGGTACCATCGTTGGAGCGGCAGACAAAAGTAGGCAAGCATCAAACCAAAGAGAACCGATTTCAGGAACGTGGCCGTCAAAATGAAAATCATGATGACAACCAACGCTACGCCAACGCCGGCGCCTGACTTGACCATTTTCGCCCGGCGGCGGCGTTCGCTCGATACGAAATCGCATATCGCTGACACTGTCGTTGCCTCGACTTCGAGTTCGCCGGCAATCTGCTCGATCACCGCGCGTTTCTCGGGCGAGAACTCATTGTTGGCCGCGGCGACTTCCACCAGGCTCTGGATGATCTCCTGCTTTTCCGAGATCCCAAGCTCACCGAGATGCCGGCACTCGTCGCTAACGTCTATGGCCTCCCGCCCGCCGATCTCGTCGCGGAGCCGTCGCCCTTCGCTGCGGCCGAAACACTGCTCGAACAGTTCACCGATCTGTTCCAATTCGACGGGTGCAACCTCGCCGTCGGCGCGAATGACCGCGAAAAATAGCGCCGCAATCGCGCCATTGAATTGCTTGCGCGAATCGCCGCCGAGATCGGCTTGCTCCGCAATCGTCGAAATGACGCTGAAGGCACGTTTGAACGGATTCCCCAGTTTCGAGACCTTGTCGCCAAGTTTCATCCTGGGATCCTCCCTTAATCACCGAGGTTCCGGGCACCCCATTTTTTTGTCCCCGGATCACAACTATTCAGGTGGAGGGAGAAGATCAGTCGTATGCTCACGGAAATGGCCTTTGCGAAATTAGCGTTAGACGCTGGAACTCGGTCGCGACCGTCCACCGTCCACCCTCCACCGTCCACCTGATTAGTTACCCGGGTTTGACAGTATGCCTTCGCGTAAGCTTGAATCGGAGCGTCCGCAATGCGGAACGTACCAGGTGCCACGGACTGAAGCTGATGTGGATTTGGTAAGATTGCCGGAATCCCTCCGCGGCCCGGAACTCCGGCCTCTCGATAATGCCGCGGCAAGCCGCGGCCAGTTGCCGGCGACGGTCGGCTTCCACCGCCTGGAACAACGGCGTCGCCAAGGGATCGAGTCCGATCATCGCACAGAAAAGCCAGTCGAGTTCCAGGCAGCTGTCGCTGACCACGATGGCATTCAACGGATACATTTGGCCGCCGCGCGGCCCCGTGGCGTGGATGCTGCGAATGCCGTCTCCGATGTTGAGGACAGGCGCCGCCCGGGAAGCATTGGCGAGAATCATCTGGGCGAAAGTGATCGGATCGTTGCGGCATATGTTGTGACGGAAGAACTTTTGCTTGCTGGTGACACAGCCATACAGATTCTTTGTTGCACCGGCGAAAACGAACTGCTGATGGACTTTCAGTTTCGGCAGGTTTATCAGCGCATCGAACTGCTCCAGCTCGGCGGCGATCGTCAGTT